>JBAVQS010000288.1:0-34954 GCA_049694275.1 Anaerolineae bacterium
GCTATATGCCGATTTGTGTGTAATTTCGTAGGGGCGATCGGCCGGTCGCCCCTACTCCATCGCCGGTTGCAGCTCGTGGAGGAGGCGTTCGAAGGATTCCTGGTAGGCTTCCGGGGCTTGCCATTGCAAGTCGACGATGCGGTGGGATCGCAGAATGTTCGCAAGCAGCGAGCGACTCTCTACGGCGGCATTGTCAATGCGGATAGGGAAAAGGATGGTGCGTCTCTCCCTCGACTCGCGGTCGGCCGCGGTGGCGAGCTCAATGTCAACCCATTTGCTCCCCAGCGAGTTTTCGGAGAGGAGAACGAGCACTTTGTCATAGGGGCGGATGGATCCGTCGATCTCTTGACCGAGGGGCGCGCCGGTGGGCATGTCTTTGGGCGCGAGCCAGACGCGGATGCCCTGGGCCTGGAGGTCGGATCGGAGGCGCTCGGCCAATTCCTGGTCCTGGCTGGAATAGTTGATCGAGCAGGAATAGAATTCGGTGGCCTTGCCGACAAGAGAATGGGAAAAGGTAATCATGCTGTCCGGGACGCCGCAGCCGCCAAGAAAGGCTTGGGGGATGTTACCGCCGGAGAGGTAGAGGGTATCGATGCTGATGATCGAAGGCGCTTTGTGTATAACCGCCTCCAGCCCCTTGACGGTACTGAGGTCTACAATGGCGAAGGTCGTGTCGCCGAGCGTCGCTTGTTCGAGGTCAGCCTCGCGGAGGTCCGCGTTTGTGAGGTTCGCTCTGTTAAGGACCGCCTCGCAGAGGTTCGCCCCGCGGAGGACCGCCCCGCCGAGGTCTGCCCGGTAAAGGCTCGCCCCGCGGAGGACCGCTCCGCCGAGGTCTGCCCGAGAGAGGTTCGCCCCGCTGAGGTCCGCCCTAGGGAGAAGCGCCTCGAAAAGGATTGCCCCGCCGAGGTTCGCATTGGTGAGGGCCGCCGCGCTAAAATCTGCCCGGTAGAGGTTGGCCCCACGGAAATCTGCTGCACGGAGGTCCGCTGCGCGGAGGACAACCCCGCTGAGGTCCGCATTGACGAGATTCGCCCCGTGGAGAATAACCCCGCCGAGGTCCGCCCCAATGAGGTCTGCCCCGCGGAGGTCTGCATCGCCGAGGTCAGGATGCAGGTTGCGGTTGTCGGTTCGACTCTCTTGTCGCCAGGTGTTCCATTCGGAATAGTCTTTGGCTCTGGCGCATTTTGTGAAAAGCGCAAGATGGTCTGGATCGGACATGCGGCTATCTCCTTTGGCTTTTATTATACAACGCGCAGCGGAAAACGGGCTGATGGACGGAACCTGTTCGAGCCGGCGTGGCCCTATAGCGGGGTCGACTGGGGGATGGACGAGGCGATCGTCCAGTTGATTCAAACGGAGCAGATCCCTGGGGCGATTGTCGTCGGCGTCTGGCATCCCCCGATCGCTGGCGCGGCTATATGCCTCAACGGGTAACCGTCCCGCTCAAGTTTCTTTTGGGAAGTTAACAAAGGAGTGAGAGTGCTCTCCACCGTCCTGATAAAATGCTGCACGATGGGTTTGCGGCAAGAACGCATAGACCTTGTTACGATCCAAGTCCAACGCAATCGTATGTGCGCCCTTTTCCGTAGGCAGCGCCTCGATGCGGCTCATCGACTCCGTATCAAAGACCTCTATAACCCCTGGGTCGCCGATGGCAACATATAGATGTTTCAGCCCCGGGTTAAAGAAGATGACGTCAGGCACGCCACTCAAGTCCAGCATATCCAAGATTGTGCCGGTTGTAATATCCAAGACAACCAGCTTGCCGCCGTCGCACGCGCAGAACAGCCGCCGGTTCGCGCCGTCGAGATCGAGTCCGTGTGGGCCGCTCGCAGGAACGGGTATGACGCGGGTGACCCGGTTCGGCTCGGCAGCGCGGATAACGACAATTTGCGCCGGATCGGCAATGTTCACATAAAAGGAATCAGTCTGCGGATTCCAAATCGTCCAGCGGGTGCGACTAGGCACTGGCACGCTCGATAACAGGCGCTTGTTCCGTACATCGACGAGCGACAACGTGAACGAATCAGGGATTGCCGGATCTCCCACATTCGCGGCAAGGAGTATCTCGCGCATCGGGTCATACGCCAACCCGTTGGGCCGAATCCCAACGCTGACCTTGGCGATATTCTCTTCATTGTCGGGCGAGAAGATGCCAACGCTGTTCTCACCCCGGTTGGATGTAAATACCCGGTTTCGCTCGTCGGATACCAACGCGCCCGCAACCCCCGCCAGACCAGGCATCGAATACAGGTAAACATCCCGCGCACAGTCGATGACGTCGAGCGCATCATTTGCGGTATGCGCGACGTAGAGGCGAGATTTGCCGCGATGAATGGCCGCATGGTCGAACCCACCCGGTTTAGCGTGCGCAGGTAAATCAATATATCCCAAATGGACAAGCCCCATTATTTTCCTCCTCACTGATAAATGATCGTGTCAATGCGCCAGTCGCCTCCCAGCCCATCGCTCTCTCCCTGGGCGTCATAACGGTGCAGGTGGAAAACGATGCTGCCATTTTGCAGGGGTGCAGCCCTTGCCCAGCCGGTCGTATCGATCTCCACCATCACCGTATGCTCAACATAGTCAGAGGAGGCCACTTGCCGATTCGCTCCCCAGTGCGCATTCAACCATTTGATAGCATCGGCGCGCGATATCACATCCCCGACATCCCCGTTCGGCCCCTGCGCCAGAAAGAGGTTATCGAGCAAGAGACTGGTCAGCATACTGGCATCATTCGCCTGCAGGGCGCGCATCACCGCTTGTGTCGTCGCTTGCATTGTCTCTGGAGTGTGAGGCGGAAAAGGCGTCGATTGTACGCGCGGGGTGGCCGGTGCCCGTGCGACGACCGGCGCCAATGGCGCGCGGGTGGCTGCGTAGTGGGAAAAGTAAGGTCAGGAGTGGAGATGTCCTCTGCGCAAGCAGCCAATCCAGCCAGTAGCAGGATCAAGATTGTAACTAATCCGCCTCGTAAGGCAGCCAAAATGGAACGGCTCATTTGCCTTTGGCGACTTGCAGCCGGCACCAGGCATACAAGGCGTCATAGACCTCAAACTGACTCGATAGGTTCTCCTCGTCGTCTGGATAGCGGAGACTGAATCCCGACGCGATGGCCTCTAGCCCGCGCGCAATCGGGTCGCTGTCGATATCGGCTTCGACATCGGCCGCATGGACGATTTTGGCGAGGCGCTGCAGCCCCGGGTCCTTGAGGTCATATTTGAGCATGATACTCTCAAATGAGCAGCGCCCATCGTGGTGCCCCAACTCGACGCCGGGCGCATCGAAGGGAATCGCGCCGGTGTTGGCGGCAACCTGCTCAACCTGGCTTCGGGGCACAAAGAGGAATTCGGCCTCATTGTCGATAAAGCGGGTGATGAGCCAGGGGCACGCCACCCGGTCAACATGAACGTGCGAACGGGTAAGCCATTTCATGAGATACCTCCCTTAATGGTACGAAAAGGTTGAATGAACGTGAGGTGTTTCCACCTCTACGGTCCCGTCATTTGTACCACATCATAGATGCGGAGCACGGGACGACCATCGATATTTTCAAGCGGTACATAGACGCGATGCGTCTGTGGGTCTACGGCGAGGGTATGCGCGTTCGGCGCGAGATAGCTCTGGCCGATTTTCTCCAGTCCTTGGCCGCGGGTCTGGAAGACGGCGACCACACCGCTTTCCGCCGCCACGTACAGCCGGTGCAGACCTGAATCGAACGCGAGCACATCGGGGACGTCGCCGACATTGTCAGTTGCGACGATGCGCCTGGCATTCAAATCCACGACCACCAGCCTGGCATTCCCCTCGCAGGAGACGAATGCGGCGCGCGAAGCGGGGTCCAGAGTAAAACCATGAGGCCCGTCGCAGCCCGATAGATCAATGTAAGCCATCACCTCCTCGCGCTGGGGATCGATCAGGGCGAGCTGATTGCGTCCCTGCGCCGCCGCAATGATCTGTTGTCCGATGGTATCGTACTGTGTGTTGCCCACCTCACCGCCCAGGTCGATACGGTTGGTCTTTTGGTTCGTGCGCGCATCGATCACGATAACCCCACCGCCCGACTCGTCCGAAACAAACACTTTCTGATTCTCTGGATCGTAAGCCACGCCGTCGGGATACTCCCCGCCGTCGGCGCGTGCGACGATTTGAAAGGTCTGCGTGTCGATGACAGCCAGCTGGCGGGCGCCGGTCGCCGCCGCATAGACACGACCCATTTCAGGTATCGCGATCAGCCCGTGGACGCCTGCGACATCGGGGATGTACTTAATCACTTTTCCCTGCTTCAAATCAAACACGACGATTTGACCTGCGCCGAGGTGTGCGATGAAGAGCAAGCCGCGCTGGGAATCAATGCTCTGATAGTCAAAGCGGGACGCGCCGCCCTCAAGCGGAATGTCGGCAATTGTGCGCAAGCCGAGTACCGCTTCATTCCCACCGAGATTGACGTTCAACTTGGAAAGCGCCAAGTACCGGTACGAAAAGGCAACGGTCAGGAGCACGAGCAGTACGACGAAAGCCACAGCTAGAATTGCAACGGGGCGCATCTTCACGCGTAAATCACCTCCTTCCCATTTCTCCTGAATCCTTGGAGAGAATCGATTTTCGTTTGTGCCTCGCACGACCTCGTGCTACCATTTCGTTCCAATTAAACTGACTCGACGAAACGATCAGGCGGGGTTGCTACATTGGCGTCTGTTCAGGTCCCCGATCGCGGAACTCGACGATAAAGCTGCGAATTGCCTGCACATTGATGCCGTCGCAGGTCTGGAGGTGATCCCACGCGGTTAGCGAAACTTTGTACGACATGGACCGGAACGGCGACACAATGATCTTGCGCGGGTCCTGCTCGGCGATGGAGGCGAGTTGTTGCAGCGCGTCCGTGGGAATCCCGCTGTAATGGATGATGATGTAACCGTGTTCGAGGCTATGCACCTCCCGCGTCTGGGGAATCGGGCTATCGTAGATTCCTTGCGGGAAAGGCTCGGGGTCGTGCGGGCCGGAACTCGGCGGATTGCTTCCACCATAGTCATACGATTGCCCGGGATTCAGATGCGTGCGCCCTTGATCTGCAAGGGTTTGAATATCGCCGCAGGTCGCCAACGCCACCGTGCTCCCGCCTTGCGCGGGCTTCGGCTGCAACAAAAATAGTCCGAGTGCAATTGCGCCAAGGGCTACAACCAAGCCTGCGCCGATGTAAATCAGCCGCAGGATCCGGCCATGACTGGGATTGCAATCCCTTGCATGATCACCCACCTTCGCTCAAATGAAGAGCACGTTTACGACAAACGAGACCAGCGTAAGCCAAGCTCGTGTTCGATCCCACTGGGCCCGATCGGCAGGGCGTTGGAAATCGGCGTAAATGCCAAGCAGCACATAGGTGACGATGGGACACAGCAGATCGTTCGGGCTGAAGGGCGGAATCGGGTCGTCGTTCAGTTGTGCAACATTCCCTGCCATATGCCACGCCAGGACCGAAAAGCCGACGCCCAACGCGAGGAGAACGACTTGAGCCCAAGAGAGCGCGTTCGTGCGACGGCGTATGATCCAAAGCACAATGAGGCTCGCCGCAGTCGCAATTGCCGCAGTGAGGGCGATCTTTTCGAAAGAAAAAACGGAAGGGATCATGGATCTTCTTTAGAAGGTGAAGGCGTGCCAGGCGGCGTAGGCGATACCGGCGAGAATGGCGCCAATCGCGACGCGGGCGACGTCCTGCTTGAGAAATGTAATGACGATAAAAGCGACGGCGGCGATAAGAACAGTGGGAATGCCGGTCAGAGCGCCAGGCGCCAGGTCCAACGACACGACCAGGATCACTCCCACCACGGCGGCGCTAACCCCGGCCAGGAACGATTGGACGAAACGATTATTGCGCACCTGCTCGATATACCGCGCCCCCACGATGACAAAGATAAAGGAAGGCAAAAAGACAAAAAAGGTGGCGATGAGCGCGCCTGGTATCCCGCCGGCCAGGTAGCCGACAAAAGTCGTAAAGAGCATGAACGGGCCGGGCGTCGCAACACTGAGCGCGACGCCGTCCAGGAGCTGCGGCACGGTGAGCCAGTGAAACTGATCGACCGCGCCACGCTGGACAAAGACGATGGAAGCATAGGCGCCGCCAAAGCTAAACAGACCCGTTTTGAGAAACAGCCAGGCCATTTGGAGCCAGCGCTCGTCAAGCCCCAGCGCAAGCCCTCCGCCCAGCCCCCCGATGAGCATCGCGGTTGTATGGGGGGCGCGTTTCAGGCGTGGCAACCCTTGTGTATAAAGGAGATTCAGGATTCCGGCCAGCAGCAGCACGATGAGAAAATCAATGCCCGCAAACCGCATCCCAACAAACGCCGCCACCAAGAGCACGGCGAGAAAACCGTTCTTGATTGCGGCCCGCCCCAGCTTGATAATGCCCGCGGCGATGATCCCGAGCACGGCGGGCTTGAGGACAAAGAGCACGTCATTCACCTGCGGCAGACTGCCATAGGTGACATAAAGATAGCTGAGGACAATCATGATTGCCGCACCGGGAATGATAAAAGTCAATCCGGCGAGAATCCCGCCAATCACGCCGCGCTTGAGATAGCCGACATAGATGGCGAGCTGCAGCGCCTCGGGACCGGGCAGCATGTGCGCAAAGCCCATGATCTTGACAAAGCGATCTTGCGACAGCCAATGGTCCTGCTCGACCATCTTGTTGTACATCATAGTGATCTGCGCCACCGGACCGCCGATGTTGATGAATCCAAGCAGGAGAAAATACAGAAACACCTCGCGTGCGGCGGGCATCTGTTCGTCCTCTCGACGCGACATATCACCTCCTCCTCCTATCATTCTTCACTGCATTCAGGTCGCGGCAATGGCGAGCTGGCGGACGCGCCAGCTCGCATACAAAGCCAGCAAGGTAACGCCAATCAGGACCAGATTAAGTCCTGTGTCCACAAACACCACCAATGTCGAAAAGAGGGTGTGTGTATGAGGGGGTGTTTGCCCGAAACCGACCATGCCGAGCAACACAGAGAGCAGGCCATAACCGCGTGGCTCAACGAGATGAATTCCTACCAGATTGAGCAAAGAGGGGAGCAAGGTCGACCCCCTGAAATCGCCGAACAGATGTCGAATATGATTCAGCCCGGCGCCATACATCGCCTGAAAACTATAGAGCAGAACGATGATCAGTCCGAGCACCCGTCCGCGTCGCGCCAGGAGCAGGCCGAGCGGCGGAATCACCAGGTAGATCAACGCTGCGTACAAGTAGAACTCGGCAAGGCTCACCCCATACTCCGTGGGCTCGCCGGTCGTTAGCCCGTCGTCGATGATATGCAGTGTGAGAAAAAAAGAGACTCGCGCCGAACAGGACCGTCAATGGACGAATATATTGCGCGGGGACGAATTGTGATTGTGATTGAGCTGGCATAATTCGTTATCGCTTGCGCTTGCTTGACCTGGCGTGAGTGGGATCAAGCGCCTGGTAAAGCCCCTCATACAGAGCTATACCGTGCGCTTCGAGTTCCGCATCCGAAAAACCGGCGAACAGCCACCCCTGGAGGATCTGGTCTACACCGAGCGTTGCCGGACGTGCATACCGGCCATCGCGCAGGTCAATCTCGTGGACGATTTCGGCCATCGCCTGCAAAGCGGGGTCGTCGAGGCCGAATGCCTTGAGCATCGTCTCGAAGGTGCATAGGTTCCCCTGGTGTCCGAACTGCCCATCGTTCATGTCGAATCCAATTTCATCGGGCGTGGGGTTTGTGGCATAGCGGATGACAGCATTGGGGTTAATAAAGCGACGAATCAGCCAGATACACGCCAAGCGATCAACGTGGGGCCGGGGCCGCGTCACCCAGCGCTTGTCCCGGTACTCTTCCCGCGCGGTACGCGAAACCTGCGGACTCGCGCTGGCGGAGGACAGCGCATCGCCGATACGGGCGAGCCGCGCCCCAACGCGCATTGCCTCCGGAGAACCAAAATAATCCACGCGGGTAATATCATTAAAGCGGCTGCGTAACCTGGCCAAGGCATCTTGCACTTCGGCCCGCTGGTCTTGCTTTAGCTTTCTGCTTGCCTTTTCCAGCGGCACGGCCGCCTGATCTACCTCGGCGTACTCTTGCGCCCGCGCCTGGTTAAAGAGTGCAACGAGTTGCTCGTCGGTCAGCCCTTCAAACTGTGCGACACGCATCACCAGGGCTTCCCCCTGGGCGTGCCGAATCTCCTGGGCGAGCCATTGAAAGGCCTCAACGCACTCGTCCCTCGCCGGGAGGACATACAAACCCCCCGTGGGGGAGATTGCGCCCAGCCGTCCCAACCTGCGCCAGAGCGTCACGCGTGGGCTGGAACGAGACTTGGAGGGGAGCGAATAGGAAAACACGAGCCATTCCATCAATGTCTATTATAACACATGTTACATATAATGCAATAGGTGTTACATTCTTTCCCGACTGGCCTCGGGGACCGCCCTGCAACGAGTGCGTTTTCAGGTGGTTTGGGGGCCAAAAAAAATAGGCCGCCCTTAGATGGGCGACCCTTGCCATTGGACGAGCTTGACAAGATGACGCGTGTGCCTAACGCAGCGGAAGCAGTTCTAACTCAATCGGCAAATAACTCAAGTCGGTTTTCATGTTTTCTCGGCGTGAATATGGCGGTGATGAATATCCGGCATGTGGCCGTGTGCGTGCTCAGCCTGCTCATGGCGATGCCGGTGTGAATGAGGTTCATTAGCCACGCGCTTTGATTCACCGCTGTGTGCATGATGCTCGTCTGTATGGGTGTGGTAATGCTCGTGCGCAATTTCCTGGTGCACATGCGTATGGCCGTGGTCTTCTCCCAAGAGTAAGAACATCCCCAGGAACATGAGGAACATCGCACCAGTGAAAAGCAAGGACAGTGCTCAACCCATAGCTCAAAATTCCGATCAACATCGTCGAGAGTGCAACCGCGACTGAGGGTAGGCGGTTTCCGAGAACCAGGGCTAGCAATAGCGAAAAGAGCCCTGCGCCAACCCCTTTGAACATCGCAATGGCCACCGGGTCCTGCGCCGAAATGTTGCGGGTCAGATTGTTATCGATGCCCCACAACGCACAAGCCGCCAGGACGCCCAGCGCGGCAAGGGAAATTCCCCATTCGCCGTTCGAATTATTAGAAACCAGAATGCTCGCCAGCGTGATCACTCCAATGGCTAGCACCACACGGCGGCTGATTGCCTCCTTGAAAACGAGTAGCGCAATCAATGTCGTTGCCACAATCTCAAAATTCAGCAAGAGTGAAGCGGTGGCTGCCGGGGTATTCTCCAGGCTAAAAAGCAGCACGATAGGTGCTGCCACGCCGCCAGCCAGGGTTGCCCCTGCCAGCCAGGGCCAATCTCCTCTCTGTAGCGGGGCTTCGCGCGCCGCAATTTGGCCGAGCGTCCTCTGGCCAAGCCGGAATGCGAGCAATCCGAACCCACTTCCGAGATAGAGCAGAGCGGCCAGAGGAATGGGCTCAACCTGGCCCAAGAGCAGTTTGGCAATCGGCGCGCTTGCGCCGAACAGGACGGCTGCAAGCCCTGCTTGCAGCCTCGGGTATAGGGCAGCGCTCTTCATGTTATGCGAAACTCCATCGATGTTCGTTATCGGAGAAGCGGCTCGACGCGGTCCAGAATAATTGCCGCGAGGTGCTCCTTGGGCATGGGATCGAGCTCGATGATGTCGCCGGCGGTATCCAGCAAGATAGCCTTGACGCGGTTGCTGCCAAAGGTCTGGGGAACGGGATTGGCGACGATCAGATCAAGGCGCTTGCGCTCAAGTTTGTCGCGCGCATTGGCGATCAGGTTATCGGTTTCGGCGGCAAAGCCGACCACAACACGTGGGCAACTGGCGGGGTCGGCCTGGCGGCGATCGGCAATCGCGCCGAGGACATCCGGATTGCGAACCAATTCGAGGGTCAGCGCCTCGGACTGGTCCTTTTTGATTTTGTGGCTCGCCGACTGCCGGGGGCGATAATCAGCCGGCGCAGCCGCCATAATGAGCAGGTCGGTGTCGCGTGTGCGCTCGATTACGGCGTCATACAGGTCCTGCGTGGTGCTGACCGGAGTAACCTTGCAGCCGATGGGTG
Organism: Anaerolineae bacterium; assembly: GCA_049694275.1. GTDB lineage: Bacteria > Chloroflexota > Anaerolineae > UBA4142 > SHND01 > JBAVQS01. Next base: position 10,078 of record JBAVQS010000288.1, read on the forward strand.
CGCCGCTCTCTACTGTGGTGATGAGCTCGACCTGGGCCCCGCGCTCGAGCGCCTCTTCAGCCAGGGCGAATCCCATCTTGCCGGATGAATGGTTGGTAATCATCCGCACGGGGTCAATCGGTTCGTGTGTGCCGCCCGCCGTGATGACGACCTTTTTACCGGCCAGGCTCTCATGCCGCGCCAGAATTGTACGGAGGACGGCAAGGATGCGATCGGGCTCGGCGAGGCGACCCTGTCCAGTTGCCCCCGAAGCGAGGTGGCCGCTGCCCGGTTCGATAATCGTCATCCCACGCGCTCTGAGCCGGGCGAGGTTTTCTTGTGTCGCGGGATTTTCCCACATGCCGGTTTCCATGGCAGGGGCGATAACAATGGGGGCTCGGGTATCGAGGACAATTGCGCTGACGGCGTCGTCGGCCAGGCCGTGGGCAAGTCGCGCAATCGTGTTAGCGGTTGCGGGCGCGATGAGCACGAGATGCGCCTCGTGGGCAAGCGTTACATGCTCGATAGTCGAATTGGCCCCGAGGGCCAGCACATCCAGCACAACCGGGCGATGGGTGATGCTTTCCAGGGTCAGCGGGGTGATAAAGTGCGTGGCGGCGCGCGTCATGGCAACCTGCACGCATGCGCCGGCCTGGTAGAGTTGGCTGGCGAGCGTCGCGGCTTTATAGGCGGCAATGCTGCCGCTAACGCAAAGGATAATGTTCTTGTCGATAAAGATTTTCATGGCGAAAAGAGGCTTGCAGCGGACTGCGGTCACTCAACGATGGTCAGTGGTCGGCTGGCTGCGGTTAGCTGTATGATTCATTTCGAACAGGATACGTAGACCTTCAAACGCAAGCTGTGAATCGACAATCTCGATGGATGGACAGTGGGGCGCAATCAGCGAGGCAAGACCTCCCGTCGCGATGACGCGCGCCTCCGGCTCTTGCATATCAGCTCGCAGGCGCGCGACGAGCACTTCGACCAGGCCGGTATAACCGATAAAAAGCCCCGAGCGGAGCGCATCGCGTGTATTGGTGGCCAGGGCCGCAGGTGGGGGTGAGATATCGACGCGCGGAAGCTTGGCGGTGAATTCGTGTAATGCCTGGCTGGCGATGTTCAAGCCAGGCGCAATTGCTCCGCCGATAAAGTCACCCGCCGCATCGATGGCATTAAAAGTGGTGGCCGTGCCAAAATCGATCACTAATGCGGGTGCCCCGTAGCGGGCGCGGGCGGCAATGATGGCGACCAGGCGATCTGCCCCTAACGCGCGCGGGTCCTCATACTGAATCTTGATTCCGGTCGTAATACCCGGAGCGACAACAAAGGCCTCCGTGGCTAAATAACGGCGCGCGAGCTCGACAAAGACGCCAGTGAGCGCCGGTACTACCGAGACAATGGCAACATTCGAGATCTGAATGACTCCAGCGCCTTGAAATTCAAACAGTTCGAGAAGCTGCCCGGCATATTCGTCGGTAGTCTTGTCCGCGCGTGTTTCGACCCGCCAGGTGCGAACAATCTCTTGCTCCTGATAAAGGGCAAAGGCAATGTTGGTGTTGCCGATCTTGATGGCGAGAAGCTGCATAGCTCAGTTGTCGTCGTACTTAGGGTTTAGCCTGGGTATCGTTGTAATACAGTTGGAACAGCTTGAATTCTACTGGGGCATCCTCTGTGCCTGCGGGAACAGCCAGGAGTCCCACGTGGGCGTCAAAATCGCTTCGAAAGCGGTACTGATCAATATCTTCGTTGTCGCGGTTCAGGACTTCGAACCCGTTAATCAGGACGCGAATCTGGCTCTGGCGAAGCTCTACCCGCAGTTGATTGGGCCGGCCATCAATTCGAATATTGCGTGAGGGGGTCTCTGAAACGAGGTCGACCCACCGTAAGGCTTTATCCCCCTTGGTGGTGGTAAAGGGGCCATAGCCGCGCAGTCGAAAAGTGCGCCGCGGCGTAATGGTCAGAGAGAGGAATCGCTCTCGTCCTTGTGAATCGGTGCTGTGCCAGAAAAAGATACCGTACTCGGTCGCGCTGTTTTGTCCGGGAGTAGCTTCCGCGACAAGTGTCAAGTCCTGAAGGCTGGAATCGTCAAATCCGGCAAGCGGCACAGCCAGAAAATCGGATTGAGGTGAAGCAGAGAGGAGATAACCGGTCTTGGTATAGTGGAATCGAATATTATCGGGCCAGTCGCCTGGGATGGTCAGATCCGCGCTATAGATCAGATTCGTGGGCGCAGGCGTCGGCGTAGGCAAAAGCGTCGCTGTCGGGAGCGCCAGCGCAATCGAGGTGCGAGTGGGTGTGGGGGCGAGAAGCATGTTGATATCGCGTGGCGGCGTCGAGAGATTGAATGCATAGATGGTAAACACCGCCGCTCCGATAGCAGCAAGGAAACCGGCAAGGACCAGCTGGATTTGTCTCACAATGGAAGGCTTCATGCCTCTACCCCCCAGGCTTTCGACACATTGCCATTATAGCACATTGCCGCCGGGCCTGGCGGCGCACAGTACAGTCAGAGCTACAAATGCCGTTGTTTTCATGGGACAGGGTTTATAACCCCTCTTGTCGCCAATCGCGCTGTTCCCATTTGGCTCTGAGTTGCTCGACGAACTGGGCGCGCCATGCGGGGTCTTGGAGCTTGGGCTGGAGTATCGCCCAAACCTTCTCCGGGTCCATATCTCGTGTGCCGAGAATCTCCTGGACGTACTGGTCAACGCGAACACGATAGGCCTTGATACCGGGGATATCGGCCTCGTCGAGAATGTCTTGCATGTGCGGAACGTAATAGGGCATTTCAAACCTCCGATGCTATTATAGCACGAGGACGCAGGGGCGGGAGGACGAAAAGGGTGTGGGAATAAGGCGTCTGCCAAAGGTTTTTTGCAGGCATCCCACTTTGTGGTATAATCCCCGCTGGAACGGAGAGGTCGCATAGTCCGGTCTAGTGCGCGCGACTCGAAATCGCGTGTGGCGCAAGCCACCGGGGGTTCAAATCCCTCCCTCTCCGCCAGCCCCTTTTCGATTGCGGATTTTAGATTGCGGAGTGTCCATAGCCCCATGGGGACCTAGGGTCCGACGGCCTTTGAGCCGCGGAGTAATGCCTGTTTCCGAAATCCACAATCCGAAATCCGCAATCACTTGGAGAGGTCGCATAGTTCGGTCTAGTGCGCACGATTGGAAGTCGTGTAGGCCAAAAGCCTCGCGGGTTCAAATCCCGCCCTCTCCGCCTCGGATAGGAGATAGCGGTTAGGAATTCGGGACAAGTCCCTAAATCCTGATCGCTATCTCTTTTTGGTCCTCCACATCCCCCCGGTCTCCAATTGCGACCGTTCGGCCATCGGTGAATTGAGGGTAAATCAAGCTTGATTTGACCCAATTTCACCAGCCGGCGCACAGTCACCTTCGACTGTGTCGTTTGACAAAAGCCCCAAATCTGATAGACTAGCAGCGGTCGTGCTAAACGGGGAGCTAGCGGTGCCTCGAACCCTTCACAGGGGGACCCGCAATCCGCTATAGCGGGGTGTAATTCCTTTCCAAGGGGCCGACGTGTCCAAGCGATGCTCGTCAAGTGGTAGTGAAAGCTGGGTCCGACGCAGCAAAAGCCTGTGAACCCCGCCAGAGCCGGAAGGCAGCAACGGTAAGCGGTCACTTTTGGGTGCCGCCGGGTCGCCTGGCTGGAGCCGGCTAGCGAGTGTTCGCCGGTATGACGGTTTCGACCGAGAGGTGCACGACCGATTCTCGTTCTGGTTGATTCTAGCAATGTACGTGATGTGGTTGACCCCTCCAGGATGATGCACTAACAGCGCATGAGTTTTCTTTCACCAATGGAGTCTTCAACCAATCCTCGGCCGGTTCTCCCTCCAAGGGCCCCGTTATCGTCGCCCGCATCACCGCGTGGGCCTGTCTCCTCCGGGCCGATTACTCCGCCAACGCCGCCGCGCCACCCCCGGCGGACTGTTGTTGCCTGGTCGTACGACCCCGGTCTCTTGCTTTTGCCGTTGTTGGTTCTGGCGCTGGCCGGTATGGCCTGGCTGTATTTTTCTTCTCGGCACATGGTGACCGTCGTGATCAACGATCGGTCCTCGGCCTTGTGGACCAGCCAAACGACTGTCCGTAGCGCATTGGTAGAAGCTGGCTTTACCTGGAACCCGGAAGATATGATCCGACCCGGCCTGGATGAGCCCATTCCTGTCGATGGCAATATTATCATTCGCCTTGCTGCTCCGATTACCGTGGAGGCAGACGGCAATGTGTTTGACCGAAGGACGCAGGCTACGACAGTTGCTGGTGTCCTTCACGAGAATGGAATTGGGCTCAAGTCGAACGATCGAGTCTATCTCGATGGCCGGCTGGTTGATGTAAACGCCAGCCTGCCACAGTTTGCCCCGACTGGTGGGCGGGTAGCCTCGCCGGCGATTAACGTCCCACCGGCGCATATTACGGTGGCTCGCGCGGTGCCGATTATTCTCAATGATAACGGCCTGGTTTCGACCCTTTATACCACCGAGCAGACACTCGGCGAGGCGCTGACCGGCGCCGGTGTGCAAATTTATCTCGGAGATGATGTATCGCCGGACCTTGGTTCGCCGGTTAGTGCGGGGGCTGCTGTCTTTATTCGCCGGTCGCGCGGCGCCGAGATCAACGTCGACGGACATGCCATTCGGACGCGCACCCGGCTCGGTACGGTCGCCGCGCTCTTGGACCAGGAGGGAATCGCGCTTGAGGGGAAGGATTATGCCGATCCCGCGCCGACCAGTCCGGTCCTTGACGGGATGCAGATCAATGTCACGCGGGTGCGCGAGGTGTTTATCACCGAGACAGAGTATATTTCCTTTACGACCCGCCGCTTGCCCAACCCGGACATCGAGCTCGACACCACAACATTGGTGCAGGACGGAAATCGTGGGATCAAAAACCGTCTGTTCAAGTCCGTCTATGAGAATGGACAATTGGTCTCACGCGGGCTGGTCCGTGAGTGGATTGCCCAACCGCCGCAGGACAAGATATGGAATTATGGCACCAAGATCGTGCTGCATGACCTGACCCTGCCGGACGGAAGGGTGGTCCAGTACTGGCGGCGGCTGCGCATGTTTGCCACCTCCTATACGGCGGCATCCTCCGGTAAAACCAGGGGCGACCCGGAGTACGGAATCACCTTTCTTGGACTGACGGCGGGAAAAGGGATTGTTGCCGTGGATCCGCGGGTTGTCAATCTGCGGTCCACGCTCTATGTGCCGGGTTATGGGGTGGCTCTGGCGGGTGATACCGGCGGCGGCATCAAGGGGCGCCGCATTGACCTGGGGTATCCCGAAGACACATTCGCGGGGTGGTATCAATGGGTCGATGTTTATCTACTGGCGCCGGCCCCGCCAGCCAAACTGATCAACTATAACCTGCCTGATTACCCGCGCGAGCGGCAGATAAACCAATAGAGCGAGTGAGCAAGCACAATTCGCGTCGTCGTCCTTCCTACGCCGATTTTGGACAGGATAATCGAGAGCGTATACATGCGAAAAAGGGGTTGGGTCAGCATTTTCTGACCGACCCCAATATTTTGCAAAAAATCGTCGGCGCGGCCGAGGTCCAGCCGGGGGATATCGTGCTCGAGATCGGGCCAGGCCTGGGGCATCTCACACGCGCTCTACTGGCCGCGGGGGCGCGCGTTGTCGCCGTCGAGCTCGACCTGGATCTGGCCGCGCAGTTGCGAGTAGAGCAGACCGGGAATTCGAACCTGGCAGTTGTCGAGGGGGATTTTCTCGTCGCCGCGCCGCAAGAGTGGCTCCGTCGCGGTGGAATCGAGACCTCGACCTACAAGGTGGTCGCCAATCTCCCTTACTATATCACTTCGGCAATCCTGCGGCATCTGCTTGAGGCGGAGCTACAGCCGGCGGTGATTGTGGTCATGGTCCAGCGTGAGGTGGCGCAGCAAATGACAGCACAGCCGCCGGATATGAGCTTGCTGGCCGTGAGCGTACAGTTCTATGGGCGGCCGCGGAGCATGGGCGTTGTGCCGGCCGGCGCGTTCACCCCGCGACCACAGGTTGATTCGGCCATCGTTCGTATCGCCGTCACTCCGCCCTCACGGTTTCCTGACATCCCCCCCCGGCGTTTTTTTGAAATTGTACGGGCGGGGTTTGGAATGCGGCGCAAACAGGTCCACAATGCGCTCCAACGGGGACTCGGACGGAACGAATTCGAGGTAGGCACACGGCTTGCTCGCGCAGGGATTGACCCGCGCCGCCGGGCAGAGACGCTCTCGCTGGACGAGTGGCGCCGTGTATACGACCAGTTTCAATAGGTCGCATACCCCCCTTGGTACTTGCCCAAATTTATTGTACAATCAGCGTATAAACATATGAGTAAAGAATTGGCGCCGCGGCCGCGTATTCTCATCGTAGATGATGATCCCTTGATCCGGCGTGTCATCATCCAGAGCCTGGATCGGGCGACCTATGATCTGTCAGAGGCTGAATCGGGGATGGTCGGCGTCGAAATGGCGCTGCAGCAGCGTCCCGACCTCATCATTCTGGATATTATCATGCCCGGGTTGGACGGATTTGAGGTCATTCATCGCCTGCGGCGGCATCCGCTCACGCAGGGCACGCCGATCATCATGCTCACCGGGCTGGCGGAGATGAACGAAAAGGTACGGGGGATGCAGCTGGGCGCGGATGACTATATCACCAAGCCCTTTGACCCGCGCGAACTGCGGGCGCGCGTCCAGGCGCATCTAAAACGGAGCGAGCAGTATTTGCAAAGCAGCCCGCTCACGAATCTGCCGGGCAACCCTGCCATCCAGCAGGTCATTGCCGCGCGCATTGCCGCGCAAGAGCCGGTAGCGGTCATGTATCTCGATCTGAGCAATTTCAAGATGTATAATGACAAGTACGGCTGGTTGGCAGGAGACCAGCTGCTCAAAGAGTTGGGCGAGATCATCGTTCAGACGGTGTTGACGAGCGGGGACAAGGATGATTTTGTCGGGCATGTGGGCGGCGATGATTTTGTGATCTTGACGCGACCGAATTGCGCGGAGACCATCGCACAAAAGATAATTCATGATTTCGACGAGCGCTTACCCGAGCACTATAACAAAGAGGATCGCGACCGGGGGTTTATCGAAGGAGAAGATCGCACGGGCGTCGTGCGGAATGTTCCGTTGGCGACCATCGCGATCGCGATCATTACCAATGAGCATCGCGACCTGTTTCATCCATTGCAGGTGGCGCAGCTCGCCGCCGAAGTCAAGCGATATTTAAAGACATTGCCGGGAAGCCAGTACGGTTATGATCGCCGGCGCAAATAGGGATTGATCAAAATGCCGATTTATGAGTATGAATGTAATGAGCAAGGGCATCGTTTCGAAAAGTGGCAATCCATCCAGGAAGAGCCGCTCAAGGTCTGCCCGGTCTGTAACGGCCCGGTGCACAAGCGGTATCAGGCCACAGGGATTATCTTTAAGGGTTCCGGTTGGTACATTACTGACAGCCGCAAATCCTCTTCCAGTGCGGTAACGGGCGGGACAAACTCGGGGGAAAAATCCGAGACCAAGAGCGAGAAATCCGAGACCAAAAGCGAGAAATCGACTGGCGCGAGCGCATCGAGTGAAGCGAGCGGGACCCAGGCCAAACCGAGCAAGGCGAGCGAATCGAGCGGTGAGAAAAAGGACTGAGCCTGCGACAACCTGCACACCCTGGCCCTTACCGCATAACTCCTGTGCAGGCCGGGGTGTTCGTATCTCTAAAACAAGACCCTTGAGGTTTATGCAAGCCTCAAGGGTCTAATGCTAGAGCTGGAAATGGCTGGTGTGATTAACGATTTTATAGCTAAAATTTGTCACATAGTTCAAAAGTTTCTTTTTGAGCTTTTGCCACTCTTCGCCTTGCAGTGTCTTGTCCAGCGCGGCGCGGTCCTCGGCGACTCCGCCGGTTAGAATCTGTGGCCCCTCGCCGTAAACCGTATACCAGGCCTCTGTGGGCTGAATTCCCAGGCGAAGCAGCTTGGGGGCAAACTCTTGGACGACAAACTCGAAATACTCCGATTCTTTGCCTGGGCGAATGTCCCAGCTCATGAGCAATTTAATCATAGTTGTAACGGGTTCCCGTGAGCTTTACTCAACTTGAGCAAGTATCAAGGTATCGGTAAATGATAGCAGAAGTATGATAATTTGACAAACCAGTTTTATGCGTGCCCTGATTCAACGTGTGACGCGCGGCGCTGTACGTGTCGCAAATGAAACGACAGGCGAGATCGCCCGCGGTCTGGTCATCCTGGTCGGTGTGACGGCCACCGACGGCGCGCCGGACGTCGAATACCTGGCGAACAAGATCGCCAACCTGCGCATTTTTGAGGATGACGCGGGCAAGTTCAATCTCTCGGCGCTCGATACCCATGCCGAAATGCTTGTCGTCGCTCAATTCACGCTGTACGCCGATACCCGTCGCGGCCGCCGTCCGGATTTTATCGCCGCGGCGCGCCCCGAGCAGGCCGAGCCGCTGATCGAGGCCTTTGCTGGGCAACTGGAGAAACTCGGCCTGCGTGTGGCGCGCGGCCGCTTTCGCGCTCACATGCAGGTCGAGATATACAACGACGGACCGGTCACCATTTGGATGGATTCAAAAGACCGGTGAATGATACGACCGGACTTTTTTACGCGGGGTACGAATCGGTTGCGTAGGTGAACCTTACCCGCTCGATAGGATCTATTTCAGACCATTCGTAATCTCGTCAAGCGCTTTTGGATTCCGCCAAACAGCCGTGTCGATTTGTACGGCGCGCGCCCCAATTTCTAAAAAGGCGCGCACATCATCAGACGTATGAATGCCGCCCGCGCCGACGAGAGGCGTTCCGGGAAAATGCTCGGCAACATCGTAAAGGGCGCGCAGTGCCAGGGGCTTGCAGAACGGCCCGGCCAGTCGCCCCGACCACCACTGGGCGCCGATCTCGACCCCGCGCGGTTCCAGTCCCACGACCAGGGCGTCTGCGCCTCCTTCTAGCGCGCCTTGCGCCGCTTCCAACGGCCGTTCCAACGCAATCCGCGCGAGGAGCGGCAGGTCAGTCTGGGCGCGGACCTGTGCAGTTGCCGCTTGGACATCAATCCCTTCGGCCAGTTCAAGCTCTAGCCCGCTGATCGCCTCAACCCTTCCCACTCGCGCGGCAATCTCTCCCCAGTGCGCGACACCCTCGCTCGCCAGGGTCAGGATGAGCGGAATGCGCATTCGGCGCCAGGCGCGCCGCTGCTCGTGCAGCACGGTTGCCAGCCCTGGATTGGCGCCCTCGCGGTTCCAGAGCACACCCCCATGCAGGTCGTTTACACGGGGGATGGCTCGTTCGGGCGCGTGGGGACGTAGGGTTGTGGGGAGCGTTACGAATGCGTGAACCTGTTCCAGGGTGTCCAGATCCAATTCGTTGCCGTAACCCCCGGCGGCGAGCATCAGCGGGCCGCGCAGTTCCAATCCGCGTTTGCCGATGGTTGCCAGCTCGATCACTTTTCACCTCGTCGGGGTTCGAGCGCCGAGAGCTCGGCGCCAAAGAGAATATAAGGTCTGTTCACGCCTCGCTCTGCCAATCGGCGAGATCAATCACCGGGCCTTCCTTGCAATTCAGGATAACGCCGCGCCGAGTTTTGCAGGCGCAGAGGTAGCACAAGCCGATCCCGCATGGCATGGGCAGATTACGGCAGAGAATCTCCCCCCAGCCGTGGGCGAATGCGAGACGCGCTGTGTGAGCCATATCGTAAAGTGCGTCATACAGGGCTGGCGACCCGCAAGCATAGAGTCGATCGGCCCAGTTCACAAGATCGGCGGATGCGGTGAGCACCTGTTCGACCTCGCGATACTCGACCTCCGGTGGAAGCCAGCCCTCAATCCACGGGTCGGGCGCGCAGAGGACGGTGACTTCGCACTCGCGTGCAACGAGTGCCTCGATTAAGGTCAGCATTTGAGCTCCGCCGAGCGTATCGGCGGCCAGAACGATGGCGCGGAGCGGTTGGTCGGGAATTGTAAAGGGGTGCCCGTAAGGTCCACGCAGTTGGAGTTGTTCAGAGCGCGCCCAGTTTGTTGCGTCAGGCGGGAGGAGGACCGAATCGACCGTCTCGGCGCGCAGGTGGAACGGCCAAACGATGCGGGGCAAGTAGGGATCGAGGGTGGGGGGCGTGGCGAGCAAGAATTGACCGGGCGCGGCGTGCAGGTCTGCGCGTGGCGGATTGACCTGGGAGAGGAAAAAGGTGCCTGCAGACACGGTCATTTTTCCGCGAGTTCGAGCTCCATGCGGCCAGTCAGATTATAAAACAGGCCGACGAGCGCGAACGTGATAGCGACGATGACCCCGAGCGCGACTGCCACGGCAAACCCGATGAGGAGGATGCCAAAGACGCCCAGTGCATCCACGGCGCGCAGAGCATCCAGAAAGGGCTGGAGCTGGAGCAGGTCCACCATATTCAAGCCCAGGCGCTGGCCCAGCACCGTAATGCCGACATCGCGCCAGCCTTCGACGATTCGCCTTACGGTGGCAACCATAGTGAACACGAGCGCGCTGCAAGCCAATGCTGGCAGGCAGGCGACAAGTGCGCCCGCGATTAAGCCCCAGCGCGCGAGCGAGCCGATGCCAAGGTGTTTGACGATATAGGTGTGGCTCATAGGGTTGGCTGGTAAAAGAGTCGGATCGCCTCGGTTTTCATGACTATCCGACTCTCCCATGATCTATCTATCTGACTCCTGCGGACTGCTTACTATCTGCGGCTACATTTTCCGGCGTCATCGCATTGATATAACGCAGGATATATTCCTTGAGCATGCGGCGGGCGGAAAAGGCCGGGGCGACGCTCCGAATCGCTTCGATCATCATGTTTGTCCAACCGTGTGGGACCCCATCGGCGCCGCGTTCGTAATAGAGGGGAACCACCTGATTTTCCAACAGTGAATAGAGGGATTGGGCGTCTGCCTCATCCTGCGCTTCGGTCGAATCATACGAACGGTTCGGGTCGCCGATAGCCCAGCCGTTCTTGCCGTTATACCCCTCGATCCACCAACCGTCGAGAATGCTCAGGTTGGGTGCGCCATTCAAGCCGGCCTTTTCCCCGCTCGTGCCGCTGGCTTCCAACGGCCGGCGGGGGTTGTTGCCCCAAATGTCCACGCCGCGGACGAGATAGCGCGCATCTGCGATACCATAGTTTTCGATAAAGGCGATGCGGCCTTCCAGCCCTGGCTGCTTTGAATAGTTGATGACGGCGCGGATGAGGTCCTTGCCCGGTTCGTCGGCGGGATGCGCCTTGCCGGAAAAGATAATCTGGACCGGACGTCCCGGCTGGTTGAGGATTCGTTTCAGCCGCTCGGAATCGCGGAACATGAGTGTGGCGCGCTTGTAAGTAGCAAAGCGGCGGGCAAAGCCGATCGTGAGCGCCTCTGGATCGAGCAGCGTGCGCGCCGCCTGGATCTCTTCCTGTGCGGCCTGAATGCGGATGAGCCGCGCGCCGGCCTTGTTTCGAATGTAATCGACAAGTTGGCGCTTGAGCTGCATGTGGACTTGCCACAGTCGCGGGGCGATCTCATCGGTTAGCCCTTCCCATAGTTTGGGATTGTCGAGCTGGTCGTACCACTTGGCGCCGAGGCATTCCTTGAACAGCTCGTCGAGCTCAGGCGCAATCCAGGTGGCCGTATGGACGCCGTTCGTGATATAACCGATCGGCACCTGGTCTGCGGTGCGCGTTGGCCAAACGAATTGCCACATATTCCGTGAGATTTCCCCATGCAGCCGGCTGACGCCGTTGCGCTGGCCTGACCCGCGGAGGCCAAGGACGGTCATGCTAAAGAGCCCATCCTGGCGCGCAAAATTGAGGAACTCGTCGCGTGACAGTTTCAACTGCGGGTAGAAATTACCAAAGTACTTGTCCATCAGTTCGGCCCAAAAGGCGTCGTTGCCTGCGGCGACCGGTGTATGGACGGTAAAGACGGAATGGGCCGATACGAGACGGCGAGCCTCTTCAAACGTATGACCGGATGCCGTGAGCTCGCGGATGAGTTCGAGGATGAGAAAGGTCGAATGCCCTTCGTTCATGTGATAGGCCCCGGGGAAGATACCCATCGCGCGGAGGACGCGTACCCCGCCGATGCCCAGTACGATCTCTTGCATGATGCGCATCTCATGATCCCCGCCGTAAAGCCGTGCTGAGAGCTGCCGGTCGTGCTCTGCATTTGCCTCGACGTCCGTGTCCATGAGATAGAGTGGAACACGACCGACCTGAATCTGCCAGACTTTGGCATGAACGGTACGACCGGGCAACTCGACCGAGACCATGATCTCTTTCCCGTTCGCATCGCGCGCCGCAACTGCCGGCACCTCGGCAAAGTTCAGCTTGTCATAGATGGCGATCTGATTCCCCCAGGCATCGACCTCCTGGCGGAAATAGCCCTGCGGATAGAGGAATCCAATGCCGATGAGCGGGATGCCCAGGTCGGATGATTCTTTGGTATGATCGCCGGCCAGGATCCCCAGACCGCCGGAATAGATCGGTAGCGTCTCGTGCAGCCCAAACTCGGCCGAGAAATAGGCAATCGATTTATCGTGGGCATAGGGATAGGTGGAATCGAAAAAGGTTGTGCCGGGGTGCATGTATTGATCGAGCGCCGCCATGACGCGGTCATACAGTTGGACAAAGTCCGCATCGTCGGCCATTGCCTGTAGCCGTTCCGTGGTGACAGCGCGCAATAGCTTGACCGGGTTGTGATGTGTTTCTTCCCATGTCTTGGGATCGATAGCCTGCCAGAGCCTGAGCGCATCCTCTTGCCAACCGCCCCACAGGTTATAGGCCAGGTCGCGCAGCCCCTGGATGCGCGCCGGGAGCGTGGCCATGATCTGCGCCGTGCGCTCGATTTCACGAGCGAGGGCGGCCTGGCGTTCGACAATGGCAACTTTGGTGCTGATGGCAAACTCATAGAAATCGACATATTGCTGCGCCGTGCGATCCCACGAAAAATCCTGGGCCATGCCCCGGCGCTGCATTTCACGCCACTCGCCCTTGCGGCGGTAGCTTTCCAGCGCACGCACAACGGCCGTAAAGAGGGCCCAGCGGTCGAACCGTGTAAAAGTGAGGCCCGTGCCCAGCCCGGCCTGTGGGTCGAGGTCGCGAACAGAATCGCCCAGCCCACCCGTCGCCCGGACTGCCGGGACGCATCCGTAATGCATGGCGAGCATAACATTCATCCCGTCCGGCTCGAATTGAGAAGGAACAAGGAAAATATCTGCTCCCGCCATCATCTGGCGTAGGACAGTATCATCCTGGGGTTGAAGTGTTGCGACCTGTTTGGGCAGTTTATTATGCAGGTCGAGGAACATCTGGCGATAGTGCTGGTCGCCCGTCCCCATGACGACGAGTTGCACGCCCAAATCGAGGACATGATCGGCTACATCCTCGAAAATCTTGAGCCCATGGACATCGTCCAGCGGCGAGTTAAAAGCAATGAGCGGGGCGTCCGGATTTTCGGCCAGCCCAAGCTGGACCTGGAGCGCGCGTTTATTCGTGGCCCGGGCGTCGAGATGATCGGCGTCAAAATGGCTCGCCAGGTCAGGATCCGTGGCGGGGTTGGCGACCGCGTAATCGATTCCGTTGGCGATGCCGCGTAGACGCGCCGAGCGCATGCGGAGAATCGGGTCGAGTTTTTCGCCGTGGTCTGGCGTCTGGATTTCATGGGCATAATTCTCGCTCACTGTCGAGACGCCGTCGGCAAAAAGAATGCCGCGCGCCATAAAATCGAACGCCTGATTGATATCCGGTGCGACCTGTGGGTGCGAAATCAGGCCAAAGCTGGCGAGTCCCGAAAGTTGGAGGGCTTGCTCGCCAAATATGCCTTGATGGGCAAGGTTGTGAATCGTATAGATCGTCGCCATGCGCTGGAAAAACGGATTCTGCGCATAGATGGTCCTGAGCCAGTTGGGAATGAGGGCAGTGGGCCAGCCGTTCGCATGCAAAATATCGGGCTGCCAGTCGAGGCGCGGGAGCATCTCGAGCGCTGCACGCTGGAACAGGATAAAGCGTTCGGCGTCGTCGGCATACATATACAACCCTTCGCGGTCCAGCAGGCGTGGGTTATCGACAAAATAAATCGGAATGTCCGGTTCGAGTTGGGCGCGAAAAATCGACGCCGCATCGCTCCGTTCCGCGAGGGGTATCGGAAAAGGGCCGAGCACGGCTTGGAGGGACTCACGCGGAATCCAACCATAGCGGGGCATGACGACGCGCACGTCATGGCCGAGCGCCTTGAGCGCCTTGGGCAGTTTCCCCACTGCCTCGGCCATCTCGGTCCCGCGCGTATAGGGAAATACTTCAGGCGAAAGAATCAGTATTTTCAGGGGTTGTTTCGAATTCATCGCTATTGCAAGCTCCTCGGGGTCGCGCCCGCCTGCTTACGGGGCCGCCGTACAGGGTCTGATATTTCAATAACCGGATGTGCGGTCTACCAGATTGAGCAATGGCTGGCCGTCGAGAAAGCGCCCCAGGTTTTCGGAAAAGAGGGCGATGGCGCGGTCATCATAGTGCGGCGTGGCGGCGGACACGTGTGGCGCGACAATCACATTCTCCATATGCCATAACTGTCTGTCGCGCGGCAGCGGCTCGACGGCAAAAACATCCAGCCCTGCGCCGGCGATCCGGTTCTCTTTGAGCGCCCGTACCAGGGCATGCTCGTCAATCAACTCCCCGCGGGCGATATTGATGAGAAACGCGGTCGGTTTCATTACCTGTAGCTGCGGCTCGCCAATGATCTTGCGCGATTCGGGTGTGAGAGGGAGAGTGAGGACAACAAAATCGCTGGTCGTCAGGAGCGGCTCCAGCTCGTCTCGCTTGAACCAGCGCTCTGGGATGTGGTCTTCGGGGTCGCCAACACCGGGCTCGTTGTAGCGCAGTCGTCCGGGACCTTCGCGGTGTTTCATCGCGAGGACGTGCATCTTGAATCCGTCGTGCGCCATGCGCGCAATCTCGCGGCCGATGCTCCCATAACCGATGATCCCAACCGTTTTGCCGCGCAGCTCGCTTCCCAAGAGCAGTTCCCAACGATGCTTGGGCCATTCGGCGCGCTCTTGCAAACGGCTCATACGCGGGAGCTTTCTCGCCAGCGCCAGCATCATGCCGATGGCAAATTCGCCAATGGGGACCGCATGAATCCCACTGGAGGTGGTGACCGCAATCTCCGTTTTCCAGATTGGGTGATTGGCAAGTTGATTGATGCCCGCACTGTGGAGCTGGACCCATTTCAGATGCGGGGCGCGACTCGGGTCTCGCGGTGGAGTGGAGCAATACACCACCTGGTCATCCTCTTGCAGAAAGGATGTGATATCGTCACGGTCTTCGTGGACTGATTGCTGTCGGATGACAAGGCGGGGCGAAACAGCGCGCAGGCGCTCTACCTGTTCGTCGGTAAAGCGCAGGGTGAGCAAAACCGGAATCTTTTCTTCCATCAATAACTACTCGTCTGCCAATCCATTTTCTACTGTTCGCAAACCGGGGCCATTATACAGGATGGATGGGGAATTGGCAAAGGAATGATGGGCTTTTACGCGGAAAGGCAGGGCGTGTAATTCATTCCTCTGTATCCTTTTTCCTGATTTCTTTGATCTTTTCCACCCAAAGCTTGCCCTGATCGGTCAACACGACGTACTCTTGCGGGTTCACTTCAAGCGCGTCTTGAATCTCAGCCATATGCTGGTGAATCGCACTCATCTTGACGAGCCCGAGCGAACGGAGTTGTCTCAGTTCCTGACGGGTCGTGTGGTTGCCCTGGAGTTTTTCGGGATTGTCGCTCGCAAGGTTCAGCAGCTGGTCCTGCTGCTTTTTCTGCAGCAGGACCAGCTGCATCAAGCGCATTGTCTCTAGCTGATCTTCCTGTTGCGCAACCTTGGCTTTAACCTCGTCGAGGGCGAGTTTAAAGCCCGGGCCTTCCACGCTCCGCAGCCGGTCAAACGTCTGCGGGCTAAGCAAAAAGAGGAGAGCAACCAGGCCAACCAGAATGATTGCAAGGGCCACGCTATCAATCTTGCGATCAGCCGGAATCAATCCCGATCGCGTCGATTTAGCTTCATGCGCCGCGCGGCGCTTGCTTCCTCATTTCACTCCTCCCGTCTCCTCCGCCCGCGTCCGTCTCCCCCCATCACCGCCCTTCCCACCTTGTTATACCAATAATACCGGTGCGTGTATCGGGTTACATTGTGCCACATAAACTCTTTGACCCAGCGCACGATATCGCGATATAGCAGCGCAATGCCGGTTGCGACGATCCCTGCAAGGATTGACAGCGGCGGGTCAAAGATACAAAAGGCGGCGACAAAAAAGAAGATGGCAATGAGAATCGTGATGAGGTGCTGGTTCACCCGATGCTGGCTCACCGGCATCATAAAGGTCATCACCAGCGCCAACACGGCGCTCCCTGCCCCAATCAGGTAATAGATGTAAAGATCTGGCATGCGTCAACTCCTGCACAAATCCCCCTTGCCCCTCCCTTTTAGAGCCGAAGGTTCCCGAAGCGATGCGAAGGGGAGCGGGGGTGGAAAGATATTCCCTATCGGGGTGATACTAGCACAAATATTCTATTCGCGCAACGCCCAAAACAAAAACCTTCAGGCTGTTTTCCTGAAGGTTTCACCCATTCCCGTGGCCGTCGACGTGCCATTAATGCCCGGTCGTCCCATCCTCCCGCAGGCGGCGGATCAGCGTCCGATAGAATCCGTCGTGCCCTTCGAGCCGCGCAAACCGCGCCGCCGAATGGCTGGCTTCCGTTTCGATTATATCCCCATCCTCCAACTCGATGTCGTACTGCCCATCGATTGTCAGCATTGCGGAGATGGGGGTGCTCAGCTTGAGCGAGATTCGTGCTCCTTCCGGCAGGACGAGCGAATGAATCGGGCTCAGGTACGGCGAAATAAGCGTGAGGAGTAGCGTGCGCACAGTCGGCGCAAGAATCGGGCCGCCGGCCGCCAACGAATAGGCGGTCGAGCCGGTCGCCGTCGCCATAATCGCGCCATCCACCGCAAAATTGTCGAGCGATTCGCCGTCCACGGTAATCTGCAGGCGGATGACGCGCGCCAGTTTACCACGGGCGACGACGACATCGTTGACCGCCTGATAAGTGCCAAGGTGGGCGCCGTTGCGGATGAGGTGTGAATCGACCATCATTCGCTCTTCAACCCAGTATTTCCCCTCCAGCAGCGAGTCAATCACTTTGGGAAATTCCTCAGGGCGAAATCCGGACAGAAACCCCACGTGTCCGAGTTTGGCGCCGACCGCCGGGACGCCGCAGGGCGCGCCAATGCGAACCGCGCGCAGGAGCGTCCCGTCGCCGCCGAGCGTGATAATCAGGTCCACCTTGCCGCAGATGTCACTCACGTCGTGCTCGTCCCACGCCGACGCCATGAGCGGCGCGGGCGCGCCGCGCGCCAAGATCTCGTCGCGCCACTGCTGGGCATACTCCAGCGCGCGCCCTTTATAAGGATGATAGAGGAGGCCAAGCCGTTGCATAAGTTACCCCGTGCCATTATATCACAACCCATCCCCCGTTTACGCGTGCCCGTGTCGGTGTTATAATCGAAACGCTTTTTTATCTTGCATTCTGGAGGTGGCAATGACCTACATCGAAACCAATCGCACCACGGAACCTCACTCTGAATCGATCCTCTATCTCAACCTGAAAGATGCGAATGGCGCTCCCGTTGCCAACGCGAAAATCAAAATCTGGGCCGGGCCACTCCCGACCGGCCAGCCCCCCTACTTTACGGATGATGATCCCAATAACCCCAACCGGCGAACGAATGCCGGTGGACAGTTCGAGTGGGCCGTTGCCAACGGCGCGCCCGAACGCGATACGGATTTTTTCGTCCAGGTCGTCGGCTCCGACAATACTCCACAGAGCGAGCCCTTTCACTTTCCATTTCGCTCACAACAGGCGCAGTGGATTACTGTTACCGCCGCGCCGGAAGGGGCCGGCGCGAGCGCGGGCGGTGGGATTCCGCCCATTCCCGATCTCCAGCTTGACCCGCGTTTGGCCTCAGAGCTGAATGCCGGCGTCAAGATAATCCAGCCCACGGCCAATGCGACTTGTTGGAAGCTCATCTCGGCGCAGTATATCGACGCCGAGCAAGCGGGCGGCAAGATCACGATCGTCTGCAATGTCGAGGATGAACAGGGCCACCCGCTTGCAGGTGTACCGGTCATTCAAGGATGGCCCAGCGATCAGGCGATCGGCAATAGCAACGCCGATGGCCTCGTCGAGTTTCCCATGAGCGGTGATTCGAGTTTCGATCCCGCGCGTGGCGAGCATGGACCCTATTCGGTGCTGGTCGGGGGATTGCCCAGTGATACGGTTGTCGGCCTCGGCCTCCCGCTCAAGCGCCACGTTCAGTTCGTTCTCACCTGGCGGCGTGTGGTTCCCGGCGCTCCTCATGAACCAACGCCGCCGCCGCCGGCCTCGAGCGCCGTGACCGGTCAGATTCGGAATGCGCCCGCCGGGACACAGATTACGCTTTCAGGCGCAGGCAAAACCCTGAATGCAACCATCGGGCCGGATGGCATGTACCGGTTCGCTAGTCTTGCCGCCGGGACCTATGCGCTAACCCTGAGCGGCGCCGGCATAATCAACGGCTCGATTCCGCTCGACGGCGTGCAATCGGTCGTGTTCGATTACGCTGTGCCCTTTGTGCCGCGCCCGCCGTCCAAAGTGTTTGTGCATTACCTCCTCTTTGGACCGGGGAGCCAGCCGGGCACGACGACCAACCTGATTCTCGCACTCGACTATATCGTCCGCTTCGCCCCGATTGTTGGCTTTTCGCCCGATGAGGCCAGGAATGCCCAGCGGGTGACGATCGTCGGCGACATGACTGCGGTGAGCGCCGCGGTTGAGCAGGGACTGCGCGATGAAGGCTGCACCGTCGTTCGCCTCACCGCCGCGGATAGCTATGCGCTCGAAAACGTATTCAAACAACTGGTAGCCTCCGGGTCCCCGTACCCGCGTTAAGCATAAAAACCTATGAGCAAACTGGGATTACACATCATTTCCTGGAATCAGAGCCAGGCCATTCTTGATTTTGTGGGCCGGTGCCAGCCGCGCGTTCTCAAAATGATAGAGTTCAACGATATGGACACGAATGGCGTGCGGGGCAGTTCTCCGGGCACCCTCGTTATCGGACGACAGTATCTCAATTCCCAACCGCTCGACAACCCCACGGCGAATGCGCAGTACCTCTTTAACCAGCTTTTGCCTGCCATCTGGAAAATGGGGAACCGCATCGACGTCTGGGAGGGATATAACGAAGTCGTTCTCAACAGCGTGGACGACGCCAAATGCTACAACGATTTTACCATCGCCTGGGCCAACATCATGCATTCACAGGGACTGCGTTGCGCGGCCTACTCGTTCAGCGCGGGGAATCCCGATCTCTCCTACTGGCCTTACCTGGTCGATGGCGCCCGCGCCTGTGATTATCTGGCCCTCCACGAATACGACCATCCCCGCATGGATACGAACGCAGGGCAGATGTGCTTGCGCTATCGCAAGGTCCGTGCGCTCCTCCCCCAGGACGCCTGGCGGCCTATCCTGATTACGGAATGTGGTATTGACGATGGGACGAATCACGGCTGGAAGACCTATGCTTCCGCCGATAGCTATATCTCCCAACTGGCGTGGTATGACAGCGAACTGAGCAAGGACGATTATGTGATCGGCGCGACCATCTTTACCATCGACGGCAAGGATTGGGCTGACTTTGACCTGCTGCCAATGATGCGGCCCCTCGCCAGTTACATCGCATCAAATCCGACCCCGCCCCCGCCGCCCCCCCCGCCGGTTGGGGGTAGCGTCAGCATTTCCAATGTGACCCTCAGCCCCACAACCGTCGTCGGCGGACAGCTCCTCAACGTAAGCATTACTGTTACAAACAATTCGACGGCCACGCTCCAGACGCAGGATCCCGCTCCCGGTCTCATTTATTCCGAGGGGGAAACTTTCAAGGACCGTGGGTTCGCCGAGACCGCCAACGCATTCCGTGTAGGGATTGATTATGATGGGCGGAGTGGAGTAGACCACCCGTACCGGTGGGGGCTGGGTGCGCCGCTCGCTCCCGGCCAGAGCGTCACTGTGACCGGCGCGATTCGGCTCAACACGCCGCAGGTCAGGAATTACTGGGCGGGACTTGTGCAGGAACAGGTGGCCTGGCTTCAGGATAACACGGGACAGCAGCAGATCACCGTCCAGCCCGCGCCGGCGAGCAACGGTCAGCCGGTGATCACCGGCCTCTCTTTCCAACCGGCCGGCTTGAACAGCGGCGATCAACTGAACGTGAGCATTACGGTGATGAACGGCTCGAATGTGACCTTGCCGACCGAGGGGCCGGATCCGGGATTCGTCTATAACGAAGGGGATACCTTCTACACGCGCGGTTTTGCCGATATCAACGGGGCAATGCGCGTCGGTATTGATTTTGATGGACGCACCGGAATCGATCATCCGTACCGGTGGGGGCTGGGTGCGCCGCTTGCTCCCGGTCAGAGTGTCACTGTGACCGGTGGAATTCGGTTGAGCAGTACGCACGCGCGTAACTATTGGGCCGGGCTGGTTCGCGAGCAGATCGCCTGGCTGCAAGACCGCCAGGGGATCCAACTCATTACGGTTTCCGGCGGCGCGCCGGTTCCGGGCGGTCAACCGACTGTCACCGCGGTTGCTTTTGCGCCAACCTTCGTGCCACAGGGCCAACTGGTCCAGGTGAGCGTGACGATCAAGAATGCAACAAATGCCGCGCTGCCGACGCAAGGGCCACAGCCCGGTTTCATTTATAACGAGGGGGATAATTTTCTCACCAAGATGAATCCCCCGAGCATGGGGTGTTATCGCATTGGCGTCGATTTCGACGGTCGCACCGGCGTCGATCATCCCTACCGCTGGGGTTTGGGCGGGACCTTGGCCCCCGGCCAATCGACGACTGTTACCGGCTATATCCGTCTCAACCGCCGGCAGGTCACCAACTTTTGGGTCGCGTTGATTCAGGAAGGGGTCGGCAGCGTGCAGGACCAACTCGGCGCGACCGCGCTCACCGTACTTCGCAGCTAAAGCAGGCAAGCAGGCAGGCTATTATGGCCTCCAGAGAATAATGTGGTAGAATCTCGTTCGCTATGCCGAACGAGATTCTACCGCATGGGCGCTGGCGCTGGTTCTTGCTCATCGGCATCCTCGCGCTCGCCACATTCCTGCGCCTCTATCAACTCGACCGCACCCCGCCGGGATTTCACTACGACGAAGCGTTCAACGCCATGCAAGCGCGCGATGTGCTGCGCGGAGTCAATCGTCCCATCTTTTTCACCGGCAACTTTGGTGAAGAGCCGATGCAGATGTACGTCGAGGCGGTTATCTTTGCTCTTGCCGGACAATCGCCGTACACCGCGCGCCTCTCGAACGTTGTCCTCGGCCTCCTGCTTATCCCCGCGCTCTATTTTTGCGGGCGCGCCCTCTTTCCGCGAGCTCGCCTCGCGCCGCTCGTCGCGGCCTTTGTGGGTGCGACCCTCTATTGGGCAATTAACTTCAGCCGGCTCGGGATTGAAACGGGGAGCTTGCCCTGGGTACTGACGCTGAGCGCAGGGGCGCTGGCGTTAGCCTGCGAGCGTAACGATTGGCGCTGGGGCGCCGCCGGGGGATTCCTGCTCGGCGCCACCGTCTATACCTATCTGGCCGCGCGCGTCTGGCCGTTTGTCATCCTGTTCTGGTTTATCTGTCTTGCCCTCTTGCATCGAGACCGGCTCCGGATCAAAACCTGGGGTGTCATTGCTCTCACCACTGCACTTACAATCGCGCCGCTCGCCCTCTTTTTCCTGCTGAATCCCGTGGCTCTCACGGGCCGCGCTGGACAGGTCCTCACCCCCGACCAGTTCGGCGGCAACTTGCTGCGCACGGCCGGCATGTTCTTTTTCGGGGGGGATGTCGATCCGCGTGACAATCTCCCAGGGCGCGCTGCCCTCGATCCCTTTCTTGCCCTCCTTTTCATTGCCGGCCTTGCCATCAGCCTCCGCCGGGTTAAAAAGTCGGCCTATACCCTGGTACTTATCTGGTTCGTCGTCATGACGCTCCCATCGGCCCTGACCGAATTTGCGCCCAACTTGCGCCGTGCCATCGGCGCGCTCCCCGCGGTTGCGCTGTTGTGCGGAATCGGCGTCGAGTGGCTGTGGCAGACCGCTAGCCGGAGACCATTACGAATTTTGAATTTTGAATTGCGAATTCGCAATTCAAAATTCGCTTTTCTCGCTCTTCTCCTTCTAGGCCTCGCCTACAGCGCCTGGTCCAGCGCCGATGCCTATTTCAACCAGTGGTCGCACGAAACCGGGCTCTATTATTCATTTGATGCTGGATTGCAAGCGGTGGCGAGCGCCCTGGCCGTGCGCCCGGCCGGCGAGCAGCTCTGCCTCTCCCCGGCCTATCCCGATCATCCTACGGTGCTCTGGGCCATGGACGGACGCCCCTACTCGACGTTTGACGGGCGGCGCGTCACCGTCTTGCCCGATTCGGCTCTCCCGACGACTTGTGCTATTATTACGTACGAAGATCAGAATACCAACCTCCTGCGGTTTTACCCGAATGCTCAACGCCTGACCGTCATTGACGATCTGGCAAACAAGCCATACGCCGAGATTTACCATATTCCCGCCGGCGCCGCCCCCAATCTCCAGCCACAACATGCGCTTGACGCGCGTATGGGCAATGCTGTGCGTGTGCTGGGCTATGATCTGACACGCCAGGGTGACCGGATTGATCTCCAGCTCTACTGGCGGCCAACGGGACCGATCCAGGAGGATTATACGGTCTTTGTTCACCTGCTCGGACCGGTCAACCCCGATTCGGGGTCGCCGGTGTGGGCACAGGATGATGCCCAGCCGGGACACGGGACTTATCCCACCTCCCGCTGGCAACCGGGCCAGACCATTATCGACATGTATACTCTGAAACTGCCACCTGGCGCCCCGGCCGCCCATTACCGGATCGAAACTGGTATGTATTTGCTCTCGACCGGGCAGCGGCTGTCCGTCTCTACGCTGGATCAAGGCGTACAAGATCGCCTGTTGTTCGCGAGTATCGATTATTAACCATCTCGATGTTGATAGGTCTGTAGACGTGCTGTCGGCACGTCGCTACACCCTCTCCACGCTTATCGGAGGCTTATGAACGATTTTAGCAGAAATACACTCCCCCGCGAGTCGCCCGTGGGCCGCGAGGTCTATATGGAACAGCGGGCTTCGTCCAACCGCGCCGCGATCTTTGCCATCGCTGGCTTGCTCGTCCTTTGCGTCTGCCTGTGTGTCGGCGTCTCGGGCGTCGGCTATTGGTATGTGAGCCAGAATGGGTCAACAACCGCATTCCAGGTCCCCTCCTTTGGAGCGACTGCCACACCCACCCGCAGCCCGGGACCCACCGCCGTCCCCTATAAAAAGAGTGGCAAGGATAATGCTGGCCTGCGCGTGACGGTGACCGCCTATCAGCGTCCCTTGCCCGCCCAGGGTATCACCGTCCCCGACGGGCAAGAGCTGGTTCTCGTCAGCCTTCGGATTGAAAACACCCGCACCACCGGCGGCCCGCTCCAGTACTCGCCCAGCGATTTCAAGCTCGTCTCTTCAAACAAGGATTCTTTCGAGCCGGATGCGGGCACCATCACGACCGGCACAATGCTGAAAAAGGGCGAAATTGCGCCGGGCAAGACTGCCACGGGCGACCTGGTTTTCTACGTCTATACCGACGACACGGATCTGCAGCTTACCTGGACCGCCTCTGACGGCGCGACGCGCCTCTTTGCTGTTGGCAGCAAGTGAAACGCCTTATCCCGAACCGGGAAACGCAAATCGATATCGCCGCGCTCATTCTGTTGGGCGCGGCGACGTTTGGTTTTTTCTGGCGGCTGCTCTTGACGCAGGATATCTGGATGCCTGCGGGTGGCGGCGACCTTGCCGGTTTTCTCTACCCCACCTATCATTTCGCCGCCGAATGGTGGCGGCGCGGCGTTCTGCCGCTCTGGAACCCGTATCTGTTCGGCGGCCAGCCCTTTATCGGCGATATCCAGTCAGGCATCCTCTACCCGTTCAACATCCTGACCTATCTCATTGCCAATCCCCTGACCTATCGCGACCTGGAGCTGCTGGTAACCCTGCACTTTTATATCGCCGGCGTCGGCATGTATTCACTCCTCCGCTGGGGTCGCTTGGGCAATCCGCTCGCCGGGGCGGGCGATCCACTGCCCGCTCTATCTCGCTGGGCCTGTCTTGCCGGCGCTGTCGCTTTTGAATTCTCCGACCTCTTTATCACTCATTTCGGTAATCTCAATCTCATCGCCTCCGCCGCGTGGCTGCCCTTCGTCTTTCTCTTTTTCTCGCGTGCTCTTGATCAAGGGGACGATTCACAACTCACAGTTCCCAAATTCACAATTCACAATTCGCAATTTATCATTGCCGGTGTGTTCCTGGCCCTCTCCTTTCTGGCCGGTCACATCCAGTCCTTTGTCTTTGTGGCGCTCGCCATCGGCCTTTATGCGTTGTTTAGAGCGGGTGTTAGCCTCAGCAAATCGAAACGGATTTCATTCCCCGTCCTTCGTCCTCTCATCTTGCTTGGCCTAACGCTCCTCGTCGGCCTCGGCCTGAGCGCCGCCGTCCTCCTCCCTGCCGTCGAAATGACCGGCGCCAGTGTCCGCAGTTCGTACAGTTATGAGAACGCCGCACAATATTCGCTCCCGCCCACCGAGCTCGTCGGCCTCCTTGTCCCCGGCTTTTTCGGTCGCGGCCCGCAGGCGGCCTGGGGTCCGTGGGACCGCGTCGAGGTCGGCTATCTCGGCATTCTCCCGCTCATCCTCGCCTCCCTCGCGCTCTTATGGCGGCGGGATGCCAGAGCGTGGTTCTTTGGAC
>JBAVQS010000289.1:0-7864 GCA_049694275.1 Anaerolineae bacterium
CTCTCGGCGCTCGAACAACTGGACCGCCACGCGCGCCTGGTCCTCCTGGGCGACCCCGGCAGCGGCAAGAGCACGTTCGTTAATTTCGTCGCGCTCTGCCTGTGCGGTGAGTCGCTTGGCGAGCCTCAGATTAATCTCACGCTGCTGACGCAACCCCTACCACCGGAAGAGGCGGAGCGACCGGGACGCGAGAAAGCCGCCCAACCCCGCCCCCAACCCTGGCGGCACGGCGCGCTTCTGCCTGTGCGCGTCGTCCTGCGCGAATTTGCCGCGCGCGGCCTGCCCCCGCCGCATGAGCCGGCGACGGCCAAACACCTGTGGGATTTTATCGCGGCCGGGCTGACCGCGGCGACGCTGGACGAATTCGCGCCGCGGCTCCAACAGGAACTGCGCGGGCCGGGGGGGCTGTTGCTGCTCGACGGGCTGGACGAAGTGTCCGAGGCGGACCAGCGCCGCGCCCAGATCAAACAAGCCATCGAAGGGTTTGCCAAAGCTTTTCCGAAATGCCGCATCCTCGTGACCAGCCGCACCTATGCCTATCAAAAGCAGGACTGGCGGCTGCCATCGTTCCAGGAGACCGAACTGGCGCCGTTTGGGCCGGGGCAAATTAACCGGTTCGTGGATTCGTGGTATGCGCACACGGCGCGGCTGCGCAAGCAAAACGCCGACGAGGCGCGGGGCCGGGCGGCCTTGCTCAAGCGCGCCATCGCGACTAACCCGCGTCTGGCCGAACTGGCCCCGCGGCCCCTGCTCCTGACCCTCATGGCGTCGCTCCATGCCTGGCGGAGTGGTAACCTCCCCGAAAAGCGCGAAGAGCTCTACGCGGCCGCTGTCGATTTGCTGTTGGACCAGTGGGAACAGCCGAAGGTGCAGTTGGATGCCCAGGGGAATGTGTTGGCGCGCCCGCCGAGCCTGTCGGAACGGCTCAAGGTGGACCGCGACAAGTTGCGCGGCGTTCTGGAAGGGCTGGCGTTTGAGGTCCACGCCAATCAGCCTGACTTGCAAGGAACCGGGGACATTCCCGAACGTGAGCTGGTGATGCGTCTGCTGGCGCTCAACCCGCAAGCGCGTCTGGTCCCGCAAGATTTGGTCGAGTATTTGAGCCAGCGCGCGGGGTTGCTCGTGCCGCACGGGGTGGGGGTGTATACGTTTCCGCATCGCACGTTTCAAGAGTATCTCGCCGCGTGTTATCTGACGACGGTTGGATTCCCCGAGCAGTTGGCTGAACTGGCATTGGCCGACCCGAACCGCTGGCGGGAAGCGGCGCTGCTGGCGGCGGCGAAGAGCTTGCGCGGCACGCCGTTTGCCATGTGGAGCCTTGTGGATCGTCTGTGCCGTCACTCCCCGCAGCCGAGGACCACGGCGGAACAAGAATGGGGGGCGCGGATTGCGGGGCAAGCGTTGGCCGAGAACATTGACCCGGCGATGGTGCACGGTGGGCAAGTGGAATCGTTTGCGTGCGTGCGGGAGTGGCAGGTGGCGTTGCTGGGGAGCGAACGCTTGCCGGCGATTGAACGGGCCGGGGCGGGGAAGGCGCTGGCTGTCCTGGGGGATCTGCGTGAAGGGGTGCTCACGGCGGGGGGGATGGAGTTTTGCTTTGTCGCGCCGGGGCCGTTCGTGATGGGCGATGACGCCAGTGATGCGAAAAAGCACACCAACGAGACCCTGGATTATCCGTACTGGCTGGCGCGGTTTCCGGTGACGGTGGCGCAATGGAGCGAGTTTGTCAAAGGGGGTAGACACACGCCGCGCGATGAGCGCAGCGTGCGCGGCGTTGCGAATCACCCGGTGTGCTATGTAAATTGGTATGAGGCGATTGCTTTTTGTCGCTGGCTGAACGAGGTTTACGGCCAGCAGTTGCCACAGGGGTATCGTTTTAGTTTGCCGTCGGAGGCGGAGTGGGAAAAAGCGGCGCGGGGTGGAATGCAGGTTCCGCCACAACCGGTCACGCGGCGGATTGCGGAGGGGCTGGCCGTGCCGGCGAATTTGCCATTAGTTGTCAATCGTGCCCCGGAACGCGCATACCCGTGGGAGGGCGCGTTCGATGCGAACAAGGCGAACATGGTGGAAACGGGAATTGGGACAACGAGTGCGATAGGGTGTTTCCCGCGCGGGGCGAGTCCGTATGGGATTGAAGAGTTGAGTGGGAATGTGTGGGAATGGACGCGGAGCGTGTACCAGAAGTATCCCTATCAGTCCCAAGACGGGCGGGAGAAACTGGATGCGAGCGATGATAAATCCCGCGTGTTGCGTGGCGGCTCTTTCGACCTCAATCGGCGCAGCGCCCGCTGTGCGCTCCGTGACCTTGACCCCCCGTACTACGCGCTCGGGCTCAGCGGTATTCGGGTGGTGGCCTCCCTGTTCCGACTCTGAACTCCGACCGAAGGGAGTCCCTCTGGACTCTGGGACTCTGGAAAGCCAAAAGATTTGGAACACGAAAGCCGCGAAAGGCCACGAAAGCCATTAAAGAGAACGGTCTTTCGTGGCCTTTCGTGCTTTTTCGCGTTTCTCGTGGTCCAGAATTCCCGGCATCTCGTCACTTGCAAAATTCCTGCGGACACGTGCGACCGCCGTTCGCGCCGTTGTGATAGAATGTTGTCCGTGAAAGCCCAGCTCGACGACATTTACGCGCGCCTCTATGCGCGCTTTGGCCCACAGCACTGGTGGCCGGGGGAATCGCGGTGGGAGGTGATGGTGGGCGCGGTGCTGACGCAGAACACTTCGTGGCGGAACGTGGAAAAGGCGATGCAGAACCTCAAGCACGCGGGCAAGCTCGACCCCGCGGCCATGCGGCGGACGCGGGCGGCGACCCTCGCGCGCTTGATCCGGCCATCGGGCTATTTCAACCTCAAGGCGACCAAGCTGCACGCCTTGGTCCGGTTCCTGTTCAAGCGGTACGAGGGGGACCCGGCGCGGATGGTAGGCGGAGACCTGCGCGCGCAGCGCGCGGAACTGCTCGCCGTGTATGGGGTTGGGCCGGAGACGGCGGATTCGATCCTGCTGTATGCCGCCGAACAGCCGGTCTTTGTAGTGGACGCCTATACGCGGCGGATTTTTGCGCGGCTGGGGCTGTGCGCTGAAACGGCGTCCTACGACGCGCTGCAGGCGCTGTTTATGCGTCACCTGCCGCCGGACGCGGGCTATTTTAACGAATACCATGCGCTCATCGTCATGCTGGGCAAGGATATTTGCAAAAAGCGCGCGCCGCGGTGCGCCGAATGCCCGCTGACCGGGGTGTGCCCGCGGATCGGCGTCGTTCCGTAGCGTGAGACCCTTTGGGTTTTTGGAAACCCAAAGGGTCTGTGCGGATTTGTTCAAATCCCTATTGTCAGTTATAATTATGAACCGCGTGGTTTCACCCGCGCGTTTTTTTCTGTCCTGAAGGACAAAACCATCACATAGGAGAGACGCGGTTTCCGGGCTCCAGTCATTGCCGGTTGCGTTGCTTGCGCAGGCAATGACCATCGAGCTGAGACCGGGTTTGTATCAATTCTGAGGAGAAACTGCATTGAAACGTGTTTATCAACCCAAGCGCCTGCACCGGCTGCGCGTGCACGGCTTTCGCAAGCGAATGCAATCTAAAGGTGGGCGGGACGTATTAAAGGCGCGCCGGGCCAAGGGGCGCCATCGGCTGACCGTCGGCGTCAAGCGCGCCAAGAAATTTACGCACTAGCGCAACGCGCTCGTGGGCATTAAACGCGCGTGGAGGCTCAAATCGCAAGCGGATGTACAGCGGGTATGGCAACAGGGCGGCACGTGGGCGCACCCGCTCCTTGTTCTGCGGGCGCGGGCCAATGGGCTGGCCGACACGCGCGTCGCGTTTGTCGTCAGTAAAAAGGTGGGCAACGCGGTCGCGCGGAACCGCGCCAAGCGCCGCATGCGCGAGGTGACGCGCCATGCTTTTCCGCGGATCGCTTCGGGCTATGATGTGGTATTGATCGGGCGTCCGCCCCTCGTGACGGCGCCGTTCGATCAGGTGGCGGCGGCGCTGGCGGCGGTGTTGGGACGCGCGAATCTGTTGAAATAGAGATTTCTCCTAACGTCGAAATGACAAAGCGGGGAATTTCTCTTGGCGTCGAAATGACATGAAATATTTAGGACTGATTCCGATCCGGTTTTACCAGCGATTCATCTCGCCCGCGTTACCCTCCTCCTGTCGCTTTCAGCCCTCCTGTTCCCAATATGCCGCCGAGGCGATCGAGCGTTTTGGATTACTCAAGGGCGGCGGCATGGCCTTCAAGCGGATTCTGCGCTGTCACCCCTTTCAACCGGGTGGGTTTGACCCTGTGCCCTATAAAGATTAACATTGAGGAGCGCGCTATAAAAAGGCTATTATTTCTCATCGTTTTACTGGGGAGCATTGCGCTGCTGGCGGCTTGCGGCGGCGGCGCTGCCCCTGCCGGCTGGTCGGCTGCAACGGTGGTCAACCAGGTCGTTTATTTCGGCGGCACCGACGCCAAGTTCTATGCGCTGGATGCCAATACGGGTACCGCCAAGTGGAGCTATGCCGGGGACAAGGACAAACCGCTCACCGGGATTTATGGACAGCCGGCCGTAGATAACGGAATGGTCTATTTCGGCGCGCTGAACGGCCAGCTCTATGCGCTGGACGCGGGAACCGGCGCGGTGAAATGGCAATATGACGCGACGGCAGCTACGGCCGACCGGCGCGGCATCACCTCCAGTCCCCTGGTCGCCGGCGGCGTCGTCTATTTTGGCGCCAACGACCATAATTTCTATGCCCTCAACGCCAGCGACGGCTCGTTCAAATGGAAATTCGAGACGCTCGACAAGGTGTGGGGCGACGCGACGCTGGATAACGGGACGCTCTATGTGGGCTCGCTCGACCATCATCTCTATGCGCTGGGGCTCGACGGCGTGAAAAAGTGGGACTATGACGCGGGCGGGATGATCCTCTCCCGGCCGGCGGTCACGAACGGCATGGTCTATTTCGGCGCACTGGAAAACCTGATTGCGCTGGACGCGGCGACCGGCGCGTTCAAGTGGAAGCAGAGCTACGCCCCGGACCATTGGATCTGGTCGAGCATCACGGTGCAGAACGGGGTCCTCTATTTTAGCGACCTGGGCGGCGAGGTGCATGCGGTCGATCCGGCAAACGGCCAATCCAGGTGGCCGCAGCCGTTCGTCGCCGGCGGGCCGGTGCGCTCCGGCATTGCGCTGGCGGCCGCTACCTCGGACGCGACCAGCAACAAAGGCTTTGTTGGCGCTGGCAATAACAAGCTCTATGCGCTCACCCTCACGAGCGGCGTCAAGAGTTGGGAATACCTGGCCACCGCGCCCTTTTACGCCACCCCTGCGGTTGATAACGACACCATCTATGTGTCGTCGCACGCCCTCTGGTTCTATGCCTTGCGCGCGGTCGACGGTGGGCTCAAGTGGGCGTTCGATTTATCCAAAGGACAGCCGGGCACGCCGCCCGCGGCGCAGTAGAAAGAAGGATTATGGATTTTCTTGCACCCCTGTGGAATTTGGTCATTTACGACCCGATCGTGAATGCGCTGCTCTTGATTTATAGCCTGGTCCAGAATTACGGCCTGGCGATCATTCTGTTTACGGTGCTGCTCGCCGTCCTCACGATGCCCCTGAGAATAAAGTCGCAGCAGTCGATGAAGGAACAACAGGCCAAGACCGCCCGCCTTCAGCCCCGGCTGGAAGAGCTCAAGAAAAAGTACAAGAACGACCAGCAGGCGTACCAGCAGGCCCAGATGAAGCTGTACCAGGAAGAGGGGATGATGAATCCCTTTAACATGGGGTGCCTGCTGTCGTTCCTGCCCTTTCCGATCTTTATCGCGTTCTACCAGATCGTCACCACCGTCATGGGGACGGCGCCGGAGCAGTTGCTGCAGCTCTCCTCACACCTCTACCCCTTCTTTCCCAAAGCCGCGGCGCTCGTTCCGGTCAACCCCTATTTCCTCGGATTGAACCTGGCCGCCAACCCGGTCCAGGCCTACGGCCAATTCAGCGCGATCACCATCACGATTATCGTGCTGGCCGCCGGCTCGACCTGGGTTTCGCAAAAGCTCATGACCCCCGCCACGCCGACCCTGGATTCACAACAGGCGCAGATGAATTCGACGATGCAGTTGATGATGCCGGTGATGTTCGGGTTTTTCGTCATGAGCGCGCCGGTGGGGGTGTCGGTCTATTGGATTACCAACGGCATCATGAGCATTGTGCAACAACTGATCACGGGCGGGACTGCGAGCGTTCGCAACCTGTTCCGCGGACCCGCTGCGCCGGCCAAAAAAGCGCCGCCCCGGCGTCCCAAAGTGCATGTCGAGACGACGGATGAAGACGAGGGCGAGGACCAGCGCCCGGCCCCGGCGCTCTCGGCGGGCTCGAGCTCATCAACCGATCATCAAACCGCCGCGGTATCGGACAAATCCCGCACGGCGGTGACAAAAAAGGGAAAAAAGAAACGTGCCAACAAGTCTTGAAGTTCGAGGACGAACTGTTGAAGAGGCCATCCAGAAGGGCCTCGAAGAACTGGGTCTCTCCCGCGACCAGGTGGAGGTCGAGTTGCTGGCAGAGGGCTCGCGCGGATTATTCGGACTGCGCGGCGCCGAGGCCATGGTGCGATTGACGCGCAAAGAGATCGTGCAACCGGTCGTTGCGGCGCATGTCCCGCCGGCCGCGCCTGCACCCGCTCCAGCCGCTCCAACGCCTGCGCCGGCTGCGCCTTTCGCCGAAACGCCCGAGACACACAAGGACCCGGCCCTGGTGGGGCAGGAGGCGCTATCGGTCCTGCTGCGCGGAATGGGAATCCCCTCGAAAGTGGAAATTCACCCCGGCGAGTACGGTAAGGATGGCCCCGACTTTGTCCTGGACATTGTCGGCGCTGACCTGGGTATTTTGATCGGCCGGCGCGGCGAGACGCTCCGGGACCTGGAATACATTACACGGCTGATTGTCGCCCAGCAGGTGCATCATGTCGTCCGCTTTGCGCTCGACGTCGAAGGGTATCGCTCGCGGCGCGAGCGGCAGTTGCGCGCGCTCGCCACGCGGATGGCAGATCAGGTGCGCCAGAGCCACAGCCCGATGACCCTCGAAGCGATGCCGCCACATGAGCGGCGCATCATCCACCTCACGCTGCGCGATCACCCGACCGTGCGCACCCAGAGCATCGGCGAAGAGGACCATCGCCGCGTGATGATCCTGCCCAAATAGTTTGTATGTCCACACCCGATTTTATCGTCATCGGCCACCTGGCGCGGGATGAGCACGACGGGCGGCCAACGCTCGGCGGCACCGCGACCTATGCCGGCATGACCGCGCACAACCTCGGCTATCGCACCGGCATCCTGACGCGCGCCGCGGAAGATTTTCCCCAGCCCGAACTGTTGGAGGGAATCGAGGTGCTGCGCCTCCCGTCGCCGACTACCACCACCTTTACCAATATCTATGACGCCAAGGGGCGCCAGCAGTTTGTACGCGATGTTGCCGATCCCATCGGCGTCGAGCAACTGCCGCCGGAATGGCGCGCCCCCAGGATTGCGCTGCTCGGCCCGATTGCCGGCGAGGTCGATTCGGAGATGGTCAAGCAGTTCGATGCGGCGAGCCTGATCGGCGTGACCCCGCAGGGCTGGATGCGCCGCTGGGATGCGAACGGGCGCGTCAAGGCGCGGTCGTGGAACGAGGCCCCTGATATTCTGCCGCACGCGCGCGTCCTGGTGTTGAGCGAAGAGGACCTCGGCGAGTTTACGGAACGAATGCAAGCCTACTGCTCGCTCACGCCGATTGTCGTCCTGACGCGCGGCGATATGGGCTGTTATGTCTATCGCGGCAAGGGACGGCCGCTCGTATCGCCGGCTTTCAAGACCACCCAGGTGGACCCGACCGGCGC
>JBAVQS010000290.1:0-5951 GCA_049694275.1 Anaerolineae bacterium
ACAAGCGGCGACATTCGGGACCCGCTCTGCATTGCCTTCACCCTGGCGATGGTTTGGGCCTATCACTGGCGGGTTCTACAGCGCGATGCGGTCGCCGTCGCGGAGGGACTGCTCCAGGCGGGGATCCGGCGGCTCTATCTCTACCTGGTCGCGGCCATCGGCCTTGGCGCGCTCCTGGGCGGACTGGCCGGCGATATCAGCGTCCTCATCCGCACGACGGCGGGCGATCCGTTTGGCTCGACCCTGCGCGAGCCGCTCGCCTGGTTCACCGCCGCGCTGATTGCGGGCTTGCCGGTGTGGTTGTTGCCCTGGCGCAGCGCTCAGTTGGCCGCCGACCGGCCTGGCCCCCAGGGCGCGGACGAGCGCCGGTCAATCGTACGCAAGCTCTATCTCTATTTCTACCTGTTCGCCGCCTCGATGACCGTGTTGGGCAGCGCAATCTATATCGCGTACCGCCTGTTGAGCCTCATCCTCGGCGAACGGAATCAGGGGAATCTCACGGCCGACCTCGGCCTGCCGATTGCTTACAGCCTCATTGCCGTCGGCGTGTGGCTG
The DNA here is from genome assembly GCA_049694275.1 of Anaerolineae bacterium. GTDB lineage: Bacteria > Chloroflexota > Anaerolineae > UBA4142 > SHND01 > JBAVQS01. The sequence goes on from JBAVQS010000290.1 coordinate 556, forward strand.
TATCACGGCGCAGTACTGCGCGAGGACGGACGGCGGGCGCAGGCCGAACGGGCCGAGCAGCTTGAAAAATATCGCGTCGCAGTGGTGGATGTGGAACAGGGCGAATGGGGACGCGCGCTCATCGACGATCTCAAGCGCGAAATGCCGGGGCTCACCATTATTCCGATTGGCTTGACCCAGGCTGCGCGCGAGGCGATGGGAGACGGCGCCGGCGAAACCGCACTCGCCGAGCGCCTTGCCGGCGTCCGGTTGATCGTCGGGCCCTGGACGATGACCGCCGCGCTCAACAGCGCAGTCACACCCGAATGGACCACTGCCGTAAACGCGAGCCCTGCCCGCAAGCTCATGGTTCCGAGCTCCAGCGAAGGTTGGAACTGGGTCGGAATCGATCCGTCGAACCCACGCGCTCTCTTGAATCAAACAGCGCGCACCGTCAAGCAGCTTGTGGAAGGCGAACAGGTCCGGCCGGGGCGCGGATTACACCCGGCGGTCATTATCGTCCTGGCTCTCATCGGCCTCTGCATTGCCCTGCAGGTCGTCAGCGCCCTCCTCAATGTCTTTTTCAGTGGGAATTGAGTCCAACCGTGATTTCAGCCATTGGTTAGCAGTCCGGGACGAGTCCGTCAGGCGTCAGGTATTCGTCAGGAAAAACCCGGCGTCGGTGGTATATTATGAGCGTGGTTCAATAACCCATTCCCCTGGCCCTTTGCGCAGGCGCATCCATAACGAGAAGCGCGAGCGGAAGGGGTTTACTTTCCGCCCGCACAGGCAACCGGGCAGTTGCCCCGGCAGGCGGGAGCAGGGCTAGAGTCTGGAGGCGTCTATGGAGTACGTATTGCTCTTTATCCTGGCAGTGATCTTGGTGCTGCTGCTATTCATGCTCCCGACCCTTCTCGGCGTCGTGATCATCAGCGAGCGACAGGTCGGGATCGTGGTCAAAAAGTGGTCGGGGCGCTCGCTGCCCGCGGGCCGGTTGGTGGCGCTGAACGGCGAAGCGGGGTACCAGGCGGAAACCCTGGCGCCCGGCTGGCACCTCGGCTATTGGTTCTGGCAGTATAGTGTGCGCAAAGCGCCGGTCACCGTCGTGCCACAGGGTGAGATTGCGCTCGTCCTCGCCGCGGATGGTGCATCCATTCCCGCGCAGCGAATTCTCGGCAAGATCGTAGACTGCGACAATTTCCAGAACGCGCGCAAGTTCCTGATGAACAGCGGCGAAAAGGGCCGCCAGCTCGGCATTCTGACCGCCGGCACGTATCGCATCAACACCGCGTTGTTCAACGTGATTACGACGGCGAATGCACAGGATAACGGCATGAACCCGCGGTCGCTGCTCCTCTATCGCGTCGAGGCGGACCAGGTAGGGATTGTGACGACGCTGGACGGCGCGCCCATCGATGCGGGCGAGATCGCCGGCCCAATCGCCGAGGGGCACGAGAATTTCCAGAACGCGCAGGTCTTTATCGACAAGGGCGGGCGCCGCGGCCTGCAGGAACAGGTCCTGCTCTCCGGTTCGTGGAACCTGAACCCCTGGTTCGTCCAGGTCGAGCAGGTGCCCATGACCCAGATCCCGATCGGCGATGTCGGCGTGGTGATCTCGTATGTCGGCCAGGCGCACGAGGACGTGAGCGGGGTCGAGTTCAAGCACGGCGACCTGGTCAACCCCGGTCACAAGGGGGTGTGGGTGACGCCGCTCTATCCCGGTAAGCACCCGATCAATACGCGCGTGATGAAGGTCGAGCTGGTCCCGACGACGAACATTGTGCTGAACTGGGCGGCGCGAACCGAGGCGCACAATTACGACGCCAAGCTCGCGTCGATCACCGTCCGGTCCAGAGATGGGTTTGGGTTCAGCCTCGACGTGGCGCAGGTGATTCACGTCGGCGCGACCGACGCACCCCGCGTGATCTCGCGCGTCGGCTCGATGCAAAACCTGGTGGACCACGTGCTCCAACCGATCGTCGGGAACTATTTCCGCAACGCGGCGCAGTACTATACGGTCCTCGACTTTCTCGGCGCCCGTAGTGACCGCCAGGTCGAAGCGGCGGAGCACATTCGCAAGGCGCTCGGGGCGTATGACGTGCAGGCCATCGACACCCTCATCGGCGATATCAACCCGCCGGCCGAGCTGATGACGACGCTGACCGACCGCAAGATCGCCGAAGAGCAGCGCAAGACCTACGAGGTCCAGGAGATGGCGCAGAAACAGCGCCAGGAGCTCGTGCACCAGACGGCGATGGCAGACATTCAACAGCAAATGGTGGGCGCGGATCAGGGCGTGCGAATCGCCGAGCTCCAGGCGAACGCTCAGATCAAGCATGCGACCGGTGAAGCGGAAGCGATTCGCTTGCGCGCCGCCGGTGAATCGGACGCGATCCGCGCAACGGGTAACGCCAAGGCAGAGGCTTACCGGGCGGGCGTCGAGGCCCTCGGCCCACAGGGGTATACGCTCCTGCAGCTCATGCAGGTGGTGGGCGAGCGCGGGGTCCGGATCACGCCGGATGTCGCGGTCAGCAGCCAGGCAGGCGGGGGTGGATTGGTCGAAGCGCTGATGGCGATGATCGTCCACAACCAGGTCGCGCCGGCCAATATCGCCAAAGTGGTCGAAGGGAACGGTAAAGCGCCGGTCGGCGCTTAGTCCATAGCGAAACACATGCGGCGCACCATCCTGGTGCGCCGCATTCCTTTTCCTTTCATTGCTTGATTACGTTTTACTTCATTCCGCTTTCCCTCCGCATAAAGTAAAACCACAACCCCACGCTCAGGCCGCCAAATCCGAGCACGAGCAATAAAAGGGCGATCATGTTGGGTCTGTTGAAAGAACCCACAAATGACCCGTTCGGATCTAACTGGGTTTGCAAGAACAAAAAGGCAAAGAAGATAAAAAGGAGCCCCCACAACCAACGGTTCCGTTTAAAGATCGCCTGGCCGTAAAACCCCTTGATCGGGATCATTTCAAAAAAGACTGTCTGGAGACCAATGGCAAAGATGAGCGAGAGGACCGTCGCCAGCCATAGCATAGTGCCGTTTTCCTGGGCAGGGATCGCGGCGACGAGCAGCCAGGCGATGATGGCGGGAATTGCATAGCCACTGGTCCCAACCAGGCTCAGATGGTGCTCCGGTCCTTTTTCTTCGCCCTCGAACCCCGCCGGCCCGATCGAGAGAATGCCCGGCGAGAGGGCGCCGAACCGCGAGACGAAGGTCAAGAGCGCGGCGATCACCAGGTTGCCAGGGTGGACGCGCACGGTGGCCTTGCCCCCTTGCCTTCGCACATAGATCAGCTTGGCGATGTCGTCAAAGAGGTTGACCAGGCCGACGGATAGGGCGACGGCGAGGAGGACCTGCAAGGCGTCAGGCCGGGTCAGAGTAAACGAAGGATCGACAAACGAGTAGAGCAGGCCAAAGGCCAGGAGGCCGATGATGATCTGCCCGACCTCGACCAGCCAGCCAATGTGATAGCGCTCCAGCGCGCCGCTCGCCCGCTGCTGCCAGTCGAGCCCTGCCGCCAGCGCCCGCCGACCCGGGCCCAGCCAGCCGCGCACCTCCTCTTCGTGCGCTTCAAGGGTGTCGTAGAGCAGCAGGCCAAAGAAGCCAAAGAGGATTGCCAGGATAATTGCGCCTATAATATTCTCGACAATGACCTCGATAGGCACTCCGGCGATGGACAGGGGCGGGCGAATGGTCTCGACAAAATAGGGCGCGCGAAATTCGGGAAAGACGTTGGGTACGGCGCGGGCGATAATGCTGAGGCCAGCACCGGTACCGGTCGCCGACTGGACGGCGCAATAGCTCGGATCAGCCGCTCGGTTCATAGGGTAATACCCGACGACCACCTCCATGTCCATCGCAGGGTCGCCCGTATTCGCACACGTTCCCTGGTTGTTCATCGAGCGACGGTGGTAGACCCCTCCGCTGCTGCCGCTCAATGGTGCAAGCGGCGTGCCGCGCCTGAAGGCAGCGCCAACGCTCAGGCCCACTCGATCGCCGAGACGGCCATCGGGCAGCGCGACAGCTAATCCCCCATCATCTGGAATATCCCCCGTAAAGGTTTGATCCCATTTGACCGGTTCGCTGTAGTCAGAACTTGCCAATCCAAAGTGCGGGAGCAACGCGGCTCCCGCAATGGCAATCGAAGGGTGCAGTACCAGGCTGGAGACATTCGCCGCCAGCCAATGCTCTCCCGGCTGCAAAGTCGTTCCGGAGTTGATGGTCAACAGGGTCTGCACCTGGCCCTGTGAATCCGAAACCAGGATCCGGTTCCCATCGATGATACAGGGCTGATTCCCCACATTCACCAACTCGACAAATTCGTCGGCCGGGCCGCGAGGACCGCGCGAGCGAAACGCAACGAACAACACCGCAGAAACTCGGCAGTCCTCCACCTGAACCGGCGCGACTGTTTCTGCAGGCGGCAAATCGCGCGGGGCCGGAGTGCCAGTTGTCCTCGTGGCTATCCGCACTGGGACCGTCGCCGTGCGGGCCAGGGGTGGCGCAGGGGTGATCGAAGCCGCGGCAGTGCTCTCTGCGAGCGGCGTCTCGGTCGGCGTGCCGATGGCCTCCGGCGTCCTGGTCTCTGTCGGAGTGCCGGTCTCGATCTCAGCCAGCGTCGGCGACGCCGTCACTTGCTCTCGCCTTTGTGACTCTTCCAGAGAGCTAGTTGGCGTTTCGGTTGGCACGGAGGTCTTGGTTGAGGTCGGGACCGGCGTCCATGTGTGCGTGGCCGTGCGGGTTCTAGTACTCGTAGGTGTATCGGTCGGCGTATGAGTCGGCGTGTCGGTTGGTGTCCTTGTCGCCGTATCAGTCGGCGTATGAATCGGCGTGTCCGTCGGTATACTTGTCGGCGTCTCAGTTGGTGTTTCCGTGGGCGTATCGGTTGGCGTGCTCGTTGGGGTATCAGTAGGCGTGTTTGTCGGCGTCTCGGTTGGTGTTTCCGTGGGCGTGTCAGTTGGAGTATTTGTTGGTGTATTCGTCGGGGTGCTCGTCGGGGTGTCGGTAGGCATATCTGTCGGGGTATGTGTTGGCGTATCCGTCGGCGTGCTTGTCGCAGTGTCTGTCGGTGTATTCGTCGGAGTAGCGGTTGGGGTGCTGGTTGGAGTATCGGTTGGCGTATCCGTCGACGTGCTTGTTGGGGTCTCAGTCGGCGTCTCGGTGGACGTCTCGGTTGGTGTTTCGGTCGGTGTACTCGTCGGAGTAGCGGGAGGTACAGCCGGAAGTATCCCTGCGAATGCCGACCACCCAGGCTGATCGAGATATCCTAGCGAAGCAAATACGGACTGAGTGCCATCGGGCGCCACCCGGACAATGCTGCTGTTCCCGAGACTCCCGATGTAAAGGTTACCGTTGCTATCGATCGTGACGTCGGTGGGACTCAGGAGATTGCCTCCGGAGGTGAACTGGGA
>JBAVQS010000291.1:0-40641 GCA_049694275.1 Anaerolineae bacterium
ACTTTAGCCAGGCGAAACCCGCGGCGTTCACGCGCATCTCGCTAGACGGCGATTGCGAAACCGTTGTGCCGGTCCGCCAGACACCGAACGGCACACAGGTGGAGGATGCTATCTTTAGCCTGCACAAAGAGAACGTGCAGAACGCGACCGCCTACCGCGCCCAGATGTTGGCGGCGCTCGTCGGTGCACTCCGCTCGGCAAGCGGGCGCTGACCGCGGCGCCCTCCGTTGTACAAACGCTGGCCCGATTCTTGTGCAATCGGGCCAGCATCTTGTTATTTCACCTTCTCATGTCGTCGCGCCGCTTGTCTCTCCCCCTGTCGCCGGCGGGGCCTGCGCTGAGCGCTGTTTGCGCAGTTCCTGAGCTTTGGCCAGCAGGTCCCGGAATTCGTCGGTATCGACCAATTCGGACACCTGTTTCTGTTTCTTGATCTCGTCGATCTCGATATTGAGCTGGCTGACCTGCTTTTTCAGAGTCTCTGTCCGCTGATAGACCTGCGCGGTCATCTCCTTGAATACGTGCGCGAGTTGTCCCAGCTCGTCGCTATGGGTGCTGACCTCCTTAAAAGTCTCGGTCTCCAGGTCCGCGGGCGTGATCTGGTCGCCGGCAATCTTGTTTGCCATCCCGCTCAGCATCGCAACCGGTTGAATCACAAAGTGCCGCAGGGTGAAATTGATCATCGAGATGGCGAGGAAAAAGATCAGCAGAAAGACGCCCACCAGGACCGCAAAGCGCGGAAGAATCTGCCCGAGAATGTCCTGGACTGGCACATACACCATCTGGGCGGCAATCACCTGATTCAGCTTCCAGCCAAAACCCGCCTGCGAGCCGTAACTGCTCAACATACTCTTGGGCGCATTGGCCGGGTCACCGTGACAGACCAGGCAGCTTGGCGACGAAACGGTCAGGGGCATGGCGATGTAATAGAACGGCCGGTTGTTCCACAGGCGATAGCCCGCCAGTTGCGTGAGGCTGCCATTGTTCGACATCTGCTGAACAATCTGCGCTTCAAAATCATCCGCTTTATCCGTCGGGTTGGTCGGATTCGGCGATGCTTCCTTGTAGGTATAGTCCTGGTACTGCCCGTCTCGGCGAAAGCTATCGAACACGGTGTGCGCGGAAAAAGCGGGGACCGATTCCGCAGGAAAGGCGCTCGCCGTCTGGATGCGCTCTTGCAAAAAGGGCTGGACGTGCGCTGTCGTGTACCCGCGCACCGCGCGCATCATCTGAATCAAAAAAGTGGCGCGCGTGGTCGTCTCCGTTTCAGCGTTCGTCTGGACGATCTGCCAGGTGACGAGCGCGACCAGGATCGCCGCGCCGAGCATCACCACCGCGAGGAGAATCGAGAATTTGGTGTTCAGCCTGTAATTTTCAAATTTTTCCCAACGCTCGTGCATGATTTTCCCTCCGCCGACATGTGTGGTACGTATCATAGCAAAAGGCGGGGATGCGCGCAAGGGGCAGCAGGGCCATTGTATTTTGGCGCGAAATAGGCTATAAGAGAGCCTGAATCTTACAGGGCAGGTCGAACCACGCGTTCGCATTGGCGAGGTGTTGCCGGTGCAAGCGCGCTCAAGGAGGTTGACGTGGCGATTCCGTTTGGCATTTTTGTTCCCCAGGGTTGGCGTATGGATCTGGTCGAGATCAAGGACCCGGTCCAACAGTACGAGGCGATGACGCGCGTTGCGCTCACCGCCGAAGAGAGCGGCTATGATTCGGTGTGGGTCTATGACCATTTCCATACGGTCCCGGAGCCCACGCTCGAAACGACGTTCGAGTGCTGGACCATTACGTCGGGAATGGCGCGCGATACAAAACGCGTCCGGCTGGGGCAGATGGTGACCTGTAACGCGTATCGCAATCCGGCGCTTTTGGCTAAGATGGCCTCCACCGTCGACGTCATGAGCCACGGCCGGCTCATTTTCGGATTGGGCGCCGGCTGGTACGAGCACGAATGGCGCGCTTATGGCTATGGGTTTCCGGAGACGCCCGACCGGCTGCGGATGCTGCGGGAAGGGGTGCAGATCATTCACAGCATGTGGAAACAGGACATGCCCGAGTTCCAGGGCAAGTATTATCACATCGACCGGGCGATCAACTCGCCGAAAGGGGTGCAGCAGCCGCACATCCCGCTCTGGATCGGCGGCGGCGGCGAAAAGGTGACGCTCAAGCTTGTGGCCCAGTTCGGCGACGCGTGCAACGTGGGCGGCGGGGATGTCGAGACGATCAAGCACAAACTGGCGATCCTGCGCGAGCACTGCGCCGCCGTAGGCCGGAATTATGATGAGATCACGCGCTCGACCAGCCTCAACCTGCACCTGCTCCACCCCGGCGAGGATCCGGCGACCGCGACGGCGCAGGCGCGTGGCCGGCAGAGCTATGAAGAGTACGCCCGCGCGTACTGGGTCGGGACGCCGGACGAGATCCAAGCGCGGTTAGAGACCTTGCTTGAGGCGGGGATTAACTATATAATTCTCTATATGCCGCGCGTCGCCTACGATCCCGCGCCCGTACGTTATTTTGCCGAGAGCGTCATGCCGCATTTCAAATAATCGATACGGAGGAGTCCGATGATTATCCCCACCCTCTTGCTCAAGAAATTGTACACGTTAGGCAGTCTCAAAAACGCCGCCGGGGGTGTTGAGTTCGCCCTCAAGAACCGGCTGAGCGATGCCGAGTTGGTCGGTTTGCTGCGCGTGGCCGTCGACGGGCAGGTCGCGCCCCTCGATTCGGTAACCCTGCAGCTCGCCGACGGGCGCACGCTCACGCCTGCCCAACTCACGCCCCGCGAGCCCCTCCCCTTTCCCTTGCGCGCGCCGGTGATCGTCCAGACCCATCTGCCCACGCTGTCCAAGGGCAAGCACGAGGTCGAGATTGCGTTCGAGACGCGCCCCTTTGGCAAGATGCAGTTCAAGGTGGAGGATGCCATCGCCGAGGGCGAGAAAACGGGGATCCACATCCCGCGCGATGCGAATGACGACTATCGCCCCGAGATAATTCAGCAGCGCCAGGCGCTCGTCGAGCAGGTGACGGGGGTCAAGCTCCAGCACATTAACAAGTATTCTTTCGACCCGCACATCACCAAAGGGAATGTCGAGAATTTCGTCGGGGTGGCGCAGGTGCCGATCGGCGTGGCGGGACCGCTGCACATCAACGGCGAGCACGCGCAGGGGGATTTTCTGATTCCGATGGCGACATCCGAAGGGACGCTGATCGCCTCGCACAATCGCGGCATCAAGATTCTGAACCTGTGCGGCGGCGTCAAGACGACGGTGGTGGCAGATGTAATGCAGCGGGCGCCCGTGTTTGTCTTTGCGGATGCGCGGCGCGGACGCGAGTTCGTCGCCTGGGTCACCGAAAACTTCGACAAGATCAAGGAGGAGGCTGACGGGACGTCGAGCGTGGCCAAGCTCCAGTATATCGACCCGTTCGTCGCCAACAAGTTCGTCTATCTCCGTTTCAACTATACGACGGGCGACGCCGCGGGACAGAACATGGTGGGGCGCGCCACCTTTGCCGCGTGCAGTTGGATTCTCGACCACTTTGAAGGGGTCACCAACTTTTACCTCGAATCGAATTTCGCCACCGACAAAAAGGCGTCGCAAATCAATATCATGCGGACGCGCGGCAAGCGGGTCACCGCCGAAGCGACCATCGCGCGTGATGTGCTGGTGCAGCATATGCGCGTCGAGCCGGAAAAGCTGGCCTATCACTATGGCATCGCGAACGTCGGGGCGTTCCTCTCCGGCGCGAACAACAACGGCGCGCAGTCCGCGAACGGCATCACCGCCATCTTTATCGCTACCGGCCAGGATGTGGCGAACGTGGCCGAATCGTCGGCGGGCATCCTCTACTCGGAGCTGACGCCCACGGGCGACCTCTATATCTCGCTCACCATTCCCTCGCTCATCGTGGCTACTTACGGCGGCGGGACCGCGCTGGCGACCCAGCGCGAGTGCCTGGAGATGCTCGATTGCTATGGCCGCGGCAAGGTGAACAAGCTGGCCGAGATCATCTCGGCGGTCTGCCTCGCGGGCGAGATCTCGCTCGGTTCGGCGATCTCGTCCTCCGACTGGGTATCGAGCCACGAAAAGTACGGCCGCAACCGGTAGAAACGTTCCGACGGAACGTCTGCCCCAGCAAACAAAAACGGCGGGATGACCCGCCGTTTTTAATTTCAACCTTTCAGGCGCTCCAATTGCGCCTGGACCCGTTTGACATAGCCGGGACACTGGCATTCGCGGTAGAGCTCTAACGCGGCGACGAGCCGTTCACGTGCGCGTTCCCGGTCTCCGGGCTCACCGCGCTGGACGTACGCTGCAGCCCATTCCCGCAGCATGTGCGCCTGGAACCAGCGGGTTCCGGCCTGTCGCAGCATTTGATCGATCGATTCGTATGTGCGCATGGCGATGGCCCAGTCCTGCTCGGCAACAGCCAGGCGCGCATGGCCCTGGCTAAAAGTCAGGCGCTCGTAAAAGACGGGCGCGGCGCCGGTGAGCGCCTCCGCCGCCTGGAGCAACCGACGAGCCGCGTCGAGCCGGCCCAGCCGGGCGTTGATGGAAGCCAGCAGCACGAGCTCCCCCTCACCGCCGCCGAACGCCTTTTGGCGCGGGAGGAGGGCCGTCAAGAGCGTCTCGGCCTCTTCATACCGCTCCAGGTCATAGAGCACTTCGCAGGATGAGCCGGCGGCGGTTGCTTCCAACTGGAACTCGTTCTGCGCCTTCGCCTCTTGCCACAGAGCCTGCCAGCGCGCAAGCGCCTCCTCCGCCTCGCCGCGATAATTCCACAGCACCGCCTCCATCATGCGCGCATACGCTTCGAGCGACCAGCCGGCATCCATCGCATGAACCTGGTCACGGAGCTGCCCGAACGCTTTTTCCATGGTCGGATAATCGCCGAGCGGGGCGGCCGAATAGATGACATGTTCCAGCGCGAGGATGCGCATGCTGAACAGGCCGGCTTGCTGGGCCGCCGCCGCGGCGCGCCAGGCATAATCGCACGCTTCGCGCATCTGTCCCGACGAGCGGATCAGGTTGGCCAGGTTGTGATAGGCGCGGGCGACTGTGCCGGGCAGATGGGCAGCCAGCCCCAGCGCGATAGCCTGCCGGTAGGCCTGCTCCTCGTCGGCGCCGCGATGCTCCACCCCGTAGAGGAGCCCCATCGTCACAAGCGTTTCGGACTCGGCCTGGACATCGTGATTGCGGCGGGCGATGTCGAGCGCGCGTTCGCAGAGCGGCCGCGCCTCTTCCGGCAGGCCGTTGAAAAAGCAGGCGCGCGCTGTCTCGTGCAGCAGACGGGCCAGGGCGGCAGTTTCCGGGTGTCCCTCGACCGCGCGCACCCCCTCGCGCGCCAGCGCCAGTCCGCGCGCCATATCGCCGGCCAGCCAGGCATCGCGCGAGGAGCGGGCATAGAGCTCGGCGACGTGCGCATAATCCTTGAGGCCGGTCGCCTGCTGGATGGCATCCTGACAGGTCCGAATGGCCTCGTCAAAGCGGCCGCGCGCCGCGAGGGCCTGGCCCAACCCGCTCAGCATGTCGAGGCGTTCCACGTCCGAACCGCCGAGGTCGAGCCCCGCGCGAAAAGCGGCCTCCGCCTCCTGGTAGGCGTACACGGCGAGCGCGTGATGGCCGGCGCGCAGGTAATAGCTCCGCGCCCGGTCCGCATCGCCGGCCGCCTCATGGTGCCGCGCAATCAACTCATAGTCGTCGGGGTGCACCGATTCAAAGGCGGCGGCGGCGCGCCGGTGCATCCGCTTGCGGCGCAGGCCGCTCACGCTCTCCTCCAACGTCAGCCAGATGAGCGCGTGGGCAAAGGCATAGGTGATGTGCGAATTACGCCCCCGTAGCTCTTGAATCAACTGCGCCCGCTCGGCGATTTCCAGCGCCGCGATCAAGGTCTCCTCGCTCAACTCGCTGGCCTGTTCGAGCGTCTCAAAATCAAACTCGCGGCCGAGGACCGCTGCAAGCCGGAGCGTCTCCTGCGCGTCCGGGGGGAGATTACCTGCACGCGCCTGGATGGCGAGCCGCACGCTCTGTGGAATCTCGATCTCGCGCATGTCGGCCTGTTGCCAGCGGCCACCGGCAAAGACGAGCTTGCCCTCTTCGACCAGCGCCTTGATGACCTCCTCGACAAAGAAAGGGTTACCCTCTGTTTCACGGTAAATGGCGTCGAGCAGGTCACTCGAAACCGGTTCCTGGAACAGGGCGGTCAGCAGATCGCAGGTATCGTCACACGAGAGGCGGGTGAGCTTGATACGGGTCGCCAGTCGCTCGCGGTTCAGATCGAGCAGCATCTGGTTCCATGGGCGCGTCTCGTCCAGTTCGACCTCGCGATAGGTAGCGACGATCAAGAGGCGCTGTTTGCGCGTGCGGCGCGCGAGGTGGCGCAGCATGGCCAGCGTTGCGCCGTCGGCCCAGTGCACGTCGTCAATAAAGAGAACGAGCGGCGCGTGGGTCGCAAGCGCCGCGCACCACGCCACCACGCTCTCGAATACCCGCTGTAGTTCGGCCTGTGGGTCGAGCGTGGGAGTCGGGGAAAGGTCGGGATAGCGGGCGTGCAAGTCGGGAACGAGCGCGACGAGATCGGCCAGGACTGGCTCGGCCAGACCAACCCCGGGTGGGACGAGGTCCCATCCATCACGGATAATCTGCGCGAGCGAGGCATAGGGCGCGCCGGCATCCGCATAGCACTCGCCCGTCAAGACGCGCCCGCCCGAAACCTGCACCTGGGTCAGCAGCTCGCGGACAAACCGGGTTTTGCCAATCCCCGGCTCGCCGCTGATGAGCAGGACGTGACCTTCGCCGTTACGCGCGCGCTGCCATTCCGCCTCGGCCTGAGCCAGCTCGCGATGGCGCGCCACGAACCGACCTCGGGCAATGCGGTCGAGAAGGGAAGGCTCCTGCAAGGTTGGCGCGACGGGCACGGCGTCGAGGTGATCGAGCTGCGCGCGTACAGCGTCGGCAGTCGCGGGGCGGTCCTCCGGCCGCTTGGCAAGGAGTTGAACGATCAGCGCTTCGAGTCCGGGCGGAATGTCGGGATTATGAGCGCACGGCGGCACGACTGGCGCATACAGGTGCTGTGAGATGACGGCGAGCGGGTCATCGGCGGTAAAGGGGAGATGGCCGGTGGTGAGCTCGTACAGCATCACGCCGAGCGCATAGAGATCGGCGCGGCCGTCGAACGGCTGGCCCAGCGCAAGTTCCGGCGCGAGATAAAAGACGGTGCCGGTAATCGTCCCCTCAGTCGAGACACGCGAGGCGACCGAGCGCGCGAGCCCAAAATCCATGAGCTTGACCACGCCGCCGGTCGTGACAATCACATTCTCGGGTTTCAGATCGCGGTGGATGATCTGGTGGGCGTGGGCATGGGCGAGCGCGGCGCACACCTGGCGTGTGATTGAGACAATGGTCTCCAGCTCGCGGGGCGGCCGGTCGTGCAGGGATGCGCCCTCGACCAGCTCCATGACGACGAACGGCGCGCCCTCCGTCTCGCCCGCATCATAGACCGCGACAATGTTGGGATGGTTGAGACGGGCGACGGCGCGCGCTTCGTTCAGCAGGCGAACGCGGCCCTCTGCGCCGATCGCCTGCCGGGTCAGCAGCTTGACAGCGACATCGCGGTCGAGCAGGGTATCGTGCGCGCGATAAACGACGCCCATCCCACCGCGTCCCAACTCGGCCTGCAACTCGTATCGCCCGGACAAAAGCATGTCTTGCATGGGGGTTCACCACAGCGGAAAATCGCCAGTCAATGTGAGCGCGGTCCTCAGCTAGTGCGCCGCGCCACGACAACCGTCATGTCGTCGGATTGCGGCGCCTCGCTGGCAAAGCGCCGGAGCGCGTCGGCCAGTGCAGTCACAAAATCCTCGGCCGGGGCGTGTCCCTGCACGCTGGTCAGCGCCTCAAGGCTCTCCATTCCCCAAGACCGCTCTTGCGCGTCCATGGCCTCGGGAATGCCATCGGTGTAGAAAACGATCAGGTCCCCCGGCGCGATCTCGACCGTCACCTGTCGGTATATCGCCGCATCGTCAATGCCCAGGGGGAGACCGGTGCGGGCCAGTCGTTTCACCTCTCCCGTCGCCGCGGCATAGTGCAGGGGCGGGTTGTGCCCGGCGTTGACATAGGTGAGTTCGTGATGCGCCGGGTCGAGCTCGGCATAGAACAGGGTCACAAACATGCCGCGCGTCGCATCGGCGCAGAGCAGCCGGTTGGCATGGCGGATGCAGTCCGCCGCGTTGCTGGTGATATCGACGCTTGCCCGCAGGATGCTCCGGGTGACGGCCATCAAGAGCGCCGCACCGGTCCCCTTGTCCGAGACATCGCCAACCGCAATCCCATAACCGCCGTTCGAGAGCGGCAGAAAATCGTAAAAATCCCCGCCGACAAGATGCGCCGGCTGCCAGAGCGTTGCAAACTCCCATCCTTGCAGCCGGGGCGTCTCCCGCGGGATGAGGCTGGCCTGCACATCCCGCGCGACCTGCAGTTCGCGCTCCATCCGCCCCTTTTCGACCGCCACCTGGTAGAGCCGTGCATTCTCGATGGCGATGGCCGCCGTGGAGGCGATTGCGCTCAACAGGTCCAGGTCGGCCTCCGTAAAAATGCCGGCTTGCAGGCGATTGTCCACATAGATGACGCCCTGGGTGATGCTCCTGAGCTGGAGCGGGACGCAGAGGATGGAGCGCAGTCCCAGCCCGGCGACGCTGACGCGGCCGGCGAGCCACGCATCGCGCTGCGCATCGCTCGTCAAGCGCGGCTTGCCTTCGACGGCGACCCAATCGACGACGCTGCGCGAAATCTGGAACTGGGGGGAATCGATGACGCGGTGGTCCATCCCGCGGGCGACGCTAAAGGCGAGCGGTCCGTTTGGCTGGCGGAGCATCAAAAAGCCGCGCTCGGCGTGTACAGCCGCAATCACCTCGTCCATGACATCGTTCAGAACCTCGTCCAGGTTGAGTGACGAGTTGAACGTCTGCGAGAGCCGATAGAGTAGCGCGAGTTGTTCGGTTGAGGTGAGCGCCATATCTTTGCCCCGCGGGAGGGATAATTCTTATTATATCACGCGATGGCGGAATGGCGGCGCCTTCCGCTCTGAATGTGAGCAGTTCACATTGGGGGCGAACTGCGACAGGCGGTTAGAAACCGCAGCAATCCCACAAACGGCGTGTGACTCACGCACAAGGCAAAATCTGCCTGCGCAGATTGGCCTCTCCAGCCGACGACAGTCGGCTTTGCCCTGAGTTGCCGCGAATTCATTCGCCCGGCAAAACCTGCCCCGAAAGTGAACTGCGCAGGGGATGAGGCTAAAATAACCAGAGCCACCCGTGCGGGTGGCTCTGGATGTTGGGAGGAGCTGAGCGGATGAGCGTTATTCGCTTGTTTGCACGACCGGGACCGGCACGGGTTGCGTCGTTTCGATGCCGATGCCGGGCTTCCAGGGCGTGCCCAGGATGGGCAGGAGCACACGGTCGAGTCCGTAATAACCGGCGGTCTTCCAGGCCAGGATAATGACTACGGCGACGAGGAAGAGCAGCGGGTTGGTGCTGGCAGAACCGGCCATCATAAAGTTCCAGTTCATCAAGCCGCCGAAAAAGGCCGCGATACCGGTAAAGGCGCCCAGGATCAAGCAGACACCGACCAGGACTTCGCCGGCGACGACGACCTTGGAGAACCAGGTATAGCTCTGGGTGTCAATCATGAACTGGAGGAACTGGCGATACCAGTCGAAAGCGATCACGGGCTTGGGGGTCGTCGCCACCGCACCCAGCCAGAAACCTTTCAGCGCGTCGCCGGTCTGCGTCCAGCCCGGATCGGTGATTTTGTGCTGGGCGGCCTGGAGCCACTGAATGCCAAGGTAAACGCGAACGATGAGCCAGACAATCGCCATGCGTGTATCGGCGAACAAGAACCGGGCGATGGGCGATTCGGGAATTTGTGTGTTTTTCTTGAGTACGAGCTTTGCCATTTTTTCCTCTCCTATCTCTCAGACTTATGACACCAGTATACTCTTATGTGAAAAGATTCACATGTGTCATTTATCCCAAGTATGCCCGCCGGATGCCCATCATTGTCGGGGACATTTGTCACGGGACGGATTGGAGCTGGCTAATGGTCTGCTCTACCACAACGCGGTCCGCCGCGGTGGGATCGAGCTGGAGATAGGTTTCAAAGTCCTGAATTGCTTGGGCATTGAGCCCTTGCAGCTTGTACGCGAGCCCCCGGTTATAGTAAGCGAAAGCAAACTTGGGATCGAGCTGAATCGCTTTGTCATAATCGGCCAGGGCCTGATCGTAGCTGTGTTTGTCCGCATAGGCGAGGGCGCGGTTGTAATAGGCCTTGGCGTACTGGGGATCAAGCTCGACCGCCCGGTTCGAATCGACAATCGCCTGATCGTCGTTGCCTTGATTGCGGTAGGCCGCGGCACGACTGGAGTAGGCAGGGGCGCTCTTGGGGTCAAGCTCAATAACCCTGGTAAAGTCGGTAATGACCTGATTGTAGTTACCTTTGTTGGCATAGGCAATGCCGCGGTTGGCGTAGGCATTAGCGGCTTGAGGATCGAGTTCGATGGCCTTGCCATAATCGGCGATGGCCTGATCCAGGTTGCCTTTGTTGGCATAGGCAATGCCGCGGTTAAGGTAAGCATTGGTGGACTTGGGATCGAGTTCGATGGCCTTGCCATAATCGACAATGGCCTGATCGTAGTCGCCCTTGGCCGCATAGGCAATACCGCGGTCGTAGTAGGATGGGACGTCCTGGGGGGCGAGTTCAATCGCCTTGTTCAAGTCGGCGATGGCCTGGTCCAGATTGCCTTTGTTGGCATAGGCAATGCCGCGGTTGTGGTAGGCGTTGGCGTATTGGGGATCGAGCTCAATCGCTTTGTCAAAATTGGCGATAGCCTGAGCATAGTCTCCTTTGCTATAGGCCGCCACGCCTTGATCGTAATAACCGACCGACTGGGGTGTCGCCGCCGGTCCGCAGGCCGCCAGTGTCCAGGCGAGCAGAGCGACGAGCGCGAGTGCCAACAGGCTGGTCGCCCGTTTGCCGCGACTGGTATGAGGATTTCTCATCGATCTATTTCTCCGGTTGGTAAACAAGCAAAACGTTACCCGAAGCAAAAACCCTGGTCCGGATGAGGTTGAGCTTGAGCGGTTCGCTCAGGTCCTGAAATAAGCGCCTGCCGTTCCCCAACGCAACCGGGTTCACCATCATCCGAAATTCGTCAATCAAGCCCATGCGAGTCAAGGATGCGGCCAGAACCCCACTGCCAAATAGAGCGAGGTCTTGGCCGGGCTGTTGTTTCAGGCGCGAGACCGCCTGGGCGATATCCCCCTGAACCAGGCTGGAATTTTCCCATTCGACCTTGTCCAGCGTTCTGGAAAAGACGAACTTGGGCAAGCTGTTCATCTTGCCGGCAACAATAGGGTCGTCCTCCCTGGCGAATAGAGTCGGCCAGTAACTCGCCATAAGCTGATAGGTTACGCGCCCAAATAATAACGCGTCGGTCTCGTCAAGCTGATGGATGGCGAATTCGTTGAATTCCGCATCAACGTGATGCCAATTGATGTTGCGGTCCGGGCCTTCAAAGAAACCGTCGAGGCTGACCATGTTGAATAAAAACACCTTGCGCATGACACTTCTCCCTTTTTAACCTGGCTCTGCGAACGTGCGGCCTATGCCCTGCCATCCTTGCTCACAGTTTGGTATTCGAGCAGTACTACCCCTCAATCAAGGGTTACAAACTCGGAAACGATTATTTTTCTCATCCATGCCCCTTATCAGTCTCTTCACTCTCATTGACACACGCGGTGATTCTCATATAATCCCGTTACTTGTCTCGGGAAAGGTGTTGAATGAACAAAAATGTCATGGTAATCGCCGCAGTCGTGGTGGGTGTGCTCGCTTTGATTCTGATGGGGGTTTACTGGCTCGTGCCGGCCGGCGCGCTGCCGGTCTTTATCCCCGGTTTCGAGGCCGGCTCGACGCGTATTCATTATACCCACGGAGTGGCCGCCCTCGTCGTGGCGCTCGCCCTCTTTGCATTCGCCTGGTTTCAGAGCGGCAAAAAATCAGCGCCAAAATAACAGCGCGGAGCTCACTGCGCCCGCGACCAGGCAGTAGATGGCGAATGGGGTCAGGGTATTGGTCCGGAAATAGCGCGTGAGAAAGCGAACGGTTAGAAAAGCCGCGCCCGCCGCGCAGAGCGCGCCGACCGCGAGCGGGCCTAGGACCTGGGTTTCGCCGGATAGCGCCAACTCGGGCAGTTTTAATACGGCGGCCGCGCCGATGATTGGCGTGGCGAGCAGAAAGCTATAGCGCGCCGCATCCTCGCGCGAGAGACCCACGCCCAAACTCCCGGCCATGGATGCCCCCGTTCTCGAAAAACCGGGGATGAGGGCGATAGCCTGCGCGACCCCGACGATGATCGCCTGCCCCCACTTGAGCCGGGCGATCCGGACATCGCTATCCGGGATAGTCGTCTCCTCCGTTGCTTTTCTTCTCAAGCGCTCTGCCCCCAGGAGTAGAAATCCGTTGAGGATCAGAAAAAAAGCGGCCGATTGCGCCGAGGCAAACAGGCTTTGCAGTGGATGTTCGAGCGCCAGCCCGAGAATCCCGGCGGGGATGGTGGCGACGACGAGCAGCCACGCCAGTTTCGCATCCGGATCGGTCTCGCTGATCTCGCGCTGCCGGAGAGAGCGGACGAGGCCGGAGAGGATACGGAGCCAGTCCCGCCAAAAGAATCCCAGCAAGACCATGGCCGTTGCCAGGTGCGTCGCCACTAAAAAGACGACAAAGGAATTATCATCCTGCTGAATCTGCCAGCCGAGCAGTTTGGGTAGGATAATGCTGTGCCCCAGGCTCGAGATGGGAAATAACTCTGCGAGACCTTGCAGCAACCCCAGGACCGCCGCTTGAAAATAAGTAATCACGCCCTTCTCCTTGGTTCATTCGTCGACGCCTGCGCGAGGTTCAGCGCCGGCGATATAAAACCGCCGCTCATTTTACCGTACCTTGCCGGGCTGCGGCTGGAATTTCCTCGCTTTATCATAACGGGTTTCCGGACGTGGCGACCTGTGGCAGTAGCTCGGCCAGCGCATGGGCCAGCGCCGTTACATCCTCGCGCGTGTTGTACGCCTGTATCGATACGCGGACAAACTGTTTGCCGTTCCAGGTTGTGATTGGGACTTCAACCCGATATTCGTCATACAGCCGCGCCTTGAGCGCTTCGGCATTGCACGGCGGCAGCGGCAGAGCAAGCATCTGTGAATACCATTCGGCGGAATCGGGTGAAATGGGCTCCAGCCTTGTTACCTTTACAATTTCCTGCCGTGCGTATTGCGCCAGGGCATGGCATTCCTCGCGCACGCGCTCCCAGTTGTGTTCTTGCATGAACCGAATGGCCGCCGGTACGCTGAGGTAGGCGGCGATATCGCGTGTCCCCCGCCACTCCTGCTCGTCAATAAAGCGCGACGGCCCTGGCCGATCGCTCTGCCAGCCCCAACTGACGACCAGCGGCTCGACCAGGTGCTGCACTTCGCGCCGCGCGTACAGGAACGCAACCCCTTTGGGCGCGAGGAGCCATTTATGCGCGTTCGAGCTATAGAAATCCGCGCCCAAGTCCTGTAAATCGAGTGGTATTTGTCCAAGCGCATGCGCACCATCAATGATCGTCAAGATGCCGGCCTCGCGGGCGCGGCGGCAAATTTCCTTCACCGGAAAGATCAGTGCGGTTGGCGATGTGATGTGGCTGAGAAAGATCACGCGCGTCCGCGGTGTGACACCCGACCAGAACAGAGAGATAAAATCTTCTCGCGTCGTAACCGGTAACGGGATGGATCGTGACTTGTAGACGGCGCCGGTCTTGTCGCAGAGGAATCGCCAGGTCCGATCGAGCGCCCCGTATTCATGGTCTGTCGTGAGAATCTCATCCCCTGTCGTCAAATGCAAGCTGCGCGCGACAATATTTAACCCGACCGTCGCATTGGGCACATAAACCAGCTCGTCGGGCGAAGCATTTACATAGTGGGCGAGCGTGGTTCGCGCCTCGCGCATCAATCCCTCAAACCGCCGTCCGAGAAACTCGACCGGCTGGCGCTCCAGTTCCAACTGCCACTTTTGATAGACCTCGAACACCTGGCGCGGACAGGCGCCAAAAGAACCGTGGTTGAGAAAGACGACGTCGGGTCGAAGGAGGAACAGATCTCGTATCGGCATGTATCATTTCTCCAGATCAGTCTCTGCAAAAAGGGGTTAATCTTATTCCTCTGTGGGATGGAGGTGAAAGCAACGAGGGATGAAAAGGAAAATTCCTTTTCATCCCTCGTTGCCATTGAGCGCGTAGGGTTATTCCATTGGCTGTTTGGGGATGCGATAGCGACAGGCGTCTGCGCCGTTGTTCAGGCAGGTGACCTCTTTGACCTCGAATTGCTTTTCGGTCAGCCATTTCATCGATTCCATAAAGGTGCCCGTGGTGACGGCGCAGCACGGCTGAGCGTGACGCGGCCGGTACTGGCACATGCACTTTTCGATGACAATGGTGAACCCTTCGGCATCCTCCTCAAGATGCGCCGGCTCATTGATGGTCTTGTTCGCCGCCGCGACAATCTGCTGGAGCAAGAGCTTCATCTTGGCCTGCATCGAGAGCAACGGCATACCCTTGAGCGCCTGTCCGGCGAGGCCGAGCACCGCGGACTGTTCCTTGAGGCCGATCTGGAAGGTTGCGCGTCCGACGCGCAGCAGCATGGCGCGCGCGCCGCGCGGGCCATAGAACTCTTCAATCGCCTGTTCAAGCCGCCCGTACTGGGCAAAGGTGACGCCATACTCGAGATTATTGGGCGGATAATTGCCGATATACTGCTGCATTTTGGCGCCGTTCAGCACGGCCTTCATGCCGTCGGGACCCATGACGTCTTCAATCGAGACGAACAGGAGCCGTAATGCCGCATTAGGCAGTGCGCGATCCTCAATTGCCGTAGGCGGGGTAGCGGCCATGAGTGATTCCTTTCATTTCCCTCTCGCCGTTCCACGTGCGGGTGAGAGGAAAGATAAAGTTATTCTTGTGCACTTTCCAGAATAGAATACAAAAGCTCGAGCAAGACGTACTTGACGCTCTCTTTTTTGGTGGCAACGCACGGTAGCACTTTGACATTACCATCCAGGCCGAGCGCAATTTTCAAATCCTCAGGTGACCAGGCATCGGGGTCATCCTGTTTGTTAGCGGCGACGACAAAGGGCGTGTCGCTGTAGCTGCGGAAGGTATCCAGAATCTGGCGCGCTTCGCGAAAGGTTTCGGGGCGCACGCTATCGACGATGACGACAAAGCCGAGCATGCCCTCGGACAGGATCTCCCACATGAAATCAAAACGACGCTGTCCAGGCGTGCCGAATAAATACAGCACGAGGTCCTTGTCGATCGTGATGCGTCCAAAATCCATCGCGACGGTCGTTTGTGCTTTAACGGCACGCGTCTCGTCGGATATTTTTCGCTCCGTGCGAACGACCGCAATCTCGCTGACGCTGCCGATAAACTGCGTCTTGCCAGCGGCGAAGGGGCCGGTCACTACCATCTTGACTGTCTGCATAGGCGTCAACGCCGACGGATGCCGTCAATGATGCGCAGGAGCACACCCTTTGACAGTTTCGCACCTTGTGCCGGCTTGGGCGGAGTGGCTGGGGTAATCGGTTTGGCGGCTTGCGCCTGGCCCATTTCGATGAGCCCGGCGGCCCGCAGTCCTTGTATCACGCGCCGTATCTGAAATTCGTCCAGGTTGAGCAACTTGGCAACCTCTCGAATGGTCCGGCGCGCATTGATGAACGAGATCACCTTCCACTCGTCAACGGATAAACTAATATTGCGCAGGTTCTGGTTGGGACGATCCGCAAAGCGCAAGGCTACGTCGAGGTCAGGAATTTCGTCGCGCAGTTTTTCCCATTCGTGTTGTCGCCGCCCGCCTTCCATAATGACGTTTTCCAAGTTGAGAGGAACCGTAATGCGCTCTTCCGGGGGAAGCCGATTTGGCTCGAAATCAAAATTTCCGCTCCCCCAGGTAAAGAGTTGATAGACGCTTTCGAGCAAGTAACTGCGAACGCCCTGAATAATATCGTTCTGTGAGAGATACCCGTACTGGATCAACAGGAGACCCAATTCCTTATCGGTGTCTACGCGCGAACGCTCACGCACGACCACGGCTTGTTCGGCGGTAATCTTGCCTACCTTGAGCAAAACATCCGTGAGACGGGCGGGATTCTCGTCAAACGAAGCATGAATCAGCTTGCCTTCGCGGAAAAAGAGATAAGCCGATTCGTTGCGCCCATTCTCACTGTGAACGCTCAAAGCCCCGGTCTTGTGCGCGAGGTTGATGAGATTCAGCAGCTGGTGAAGCGAAAAATCGCGAAGATTGCCTTTAAGGGCCATAACGATGCCTGCTGTGGACTACTAGGGCTGATTATACCTATCCGGCGCATGCAAGTCAACAGTACCCATAGCACATCAACGCCCCCTATATTAACACAATATGCTCATTACGAAAAACCGGACTTGTCCCCCTTTAGAAGCCGGTTAGGGTTGGGCAATGACGAATAGGGGGCCGGATGGGGAGAAACGCCGGAAAGCGGTCGCGCCCTGAGTAATGTTAAACCGGTAGAGCTCCACTCGGGCAATGAGAATGTCGTCGCGATAAAGGTCGAGCGAGGCGCGATAGTTTCCATCTCCCAGACTGGTCCGATCGCCGGTCAGCGGGACGGCCTGGCTATCCAGGGTGACTGACGTCAGCCCTTCGCGGAACCCTGCGGTCAGATCAATTGTCCGGCGTGGGCTGCCGCTCACACTACGCTGCATCAGCGCCTGTTCCTCTTCCGTGCCTTTCGGGGTGCCCCGGACTACCCAATCCCAGCGTAAATTCGCGCCGGCCGGATTGGCGATCAAACAGCGAATGTTCAGATTTTCGGCGGGGCCGCCCATACAGCGGAGCAACAACGCATTGGAGAGAACAAGCTCCGGTTGGCCGGTTCCGGCATCCACCCCGGTTTCCATCCAGGGCACAAACAGGGTGGCGTCTTCGGGCAATCGCGTCGCCGGTGTTGTCGCTTGCGTCTCTCCAGGCGCGCTTTGCGGTGTGATAGCGAGATGGGTGGGAAGCGCGGCCTGCGGGACTTGATAGATCGACAGGCCGGCGGGCAGGTTTAGTGTACGCGATTGCCCTCCAATCAGCAGGGACACCGTCTGCGGCGTGAGGCTGGCCAGGGCGATGCGCACCTGCCGTGTGGTGGAGGCCGCCGAGAAAGGCTGTGTTCCCGAGATGACCGTGCTCGCGCTCAGGGTCCAGTCCAATGTCTCAGGAGCAAGCGCCTGGGCGTTCAGGTTGTAGTGAAAGGCGACGTCAGGAGCTCGCGCATACAGGGCGAACTTGGCATTCGACCACAAAGGCGCACCCCCATACCCACGTCCGGCCGGGTCCTCGCCCCGCGCAAGCAGAGCATAGTCGTACACCTGTCCAGTTGGCTTGTCCGTCAAATCCCCATAGCCGGTCGCGACCCGCCCGTGGAGCGAAAATGCGCGCAGGCTATAAGCGGCCAGCGCCATCGGGATTTTCTGCACCTCTGGCCGGTCAGTCAGGAAAACATTAGCGCCCCCCTGGGGGATAGCCCCGGGCAGGTTGAGCAGCTTGAGGTCGTCGGCCGTGAAAAAGACGGGCAGCGGCTTGAAATATTGTTCAATCGTCAGCGCAAAGGTAACCAGCGTTACGACATAAAACGCGACGACCAGAACCCAGGTGCCATAATGAAAAAGAGAAGAAGGGGGGCGGGCATTGGAGGGCGGAGATTGGGCGCCCGAGACAGTTTGAGCCTGAACGCCTGTAACTTGTGAAGGGTGGGCCGTCATCTGTAGCCAGTCCACGATTCCCTGGACGGCAAACGCGAGGAACAGGTATGAAACAATCGTGAGGCTCTTGAGAAAGCCATAGGGATACGGATGAAGAAAGGGGAGGCGAAAGATGGCGAGATACACGATCGCCGTCGTAGCGAAAATGTACCAAACCATTCTCCGTTCCTTGTCACGTGCACGCCCAATCAGGCCAAACAGCGAAGCGATGAGTGCCAGGCCAAGAAGGACTGGCGCGGCAAGGTTCCACAGATGCGCTACCAGGTTGTAAAGGAACGGTGTGGGAATGGCGTGACCGACAATCAGTTCGAGCGTATAGTTCGACAGCCCGAAGGCGTCCGATAGGGGGATGAATTCGCGCAACCCTGCGGCCAGCGGCTCGCGCCCATAATACTCGCGCAGAAAATCCGAAATGTGGAACAGGGCCGGAAAACTGAGCAAGGCGCCAAGCGCAAGCAGGGCAATGCCCTGGACCAGTGTGCGCAGGCGGCCCGGACAGACAAGCAAGGCGTACAGCCCGACCAGCCCCAGGGGCAGGAGCGCGGCGACCAGGGAGGGATGAAAGGTGACGTTGAGCGCAGCCAGGAAAAGACCTGCCAGCGGGAGCGCGCGCCAGTCGCGCGTGAGCAGAGCCTCCGTGCACAACGTCAGCGCAATGGGCAACAAAGCCAGCGACGCGAGGTGCAACCCGTAATCCCAATAGGTGGCCCACAGTAATAAACCGTTGAGTGCCAGGAGGGTCGCCGTAGCGAGCGCCGCGCGCGGCGACATTTTCAATGTTGCGCGGAAAAAGAGAAATGGCGAAATTACGCCGAGCGGGCGGAGAAGCGTGATGAGGACGGTAAAGGAGTCGAACGCCTGTAAATTAAAGATCACGTCGAGCGAGCTGTGCAGATAAGAAAATCCCATCGGGAGCGGCGCAATGTGCCGCGAGAGGACAACATTGAGCAGCGGGTTCGACGGAGCCTGCGCGAGCGCGCTCGTAGGCAGAGTCCGGAGGGCATCGGCCAGAATGAGGTAAAACTCGTAATCCCAGTTCTCGCCGATGAGCGTATTGTACCCGTAACGGATGAGGGGCGCAATCCCGGCGAGAAAGACAATGCCCACCACCCCCAGCAAAGCCCATTCGGCGCGATCCCAGCGCGCCGAATCCGCCTGGGGCGCGTGGCGCACATGGCGGAGGGCCATGAGGTTGACAATAGTCACGACGATGAGCAGGGCAACGGTCGCGACGGTCAGATTGAGATTAGCAAAGAGCGCGATATAGTCCCATACGACGAGCAGCGCCATGCCGGCAAAGGGCATAACCAGCACGCGCCAGGGCCGCAGGGTAGACGTGAGCAACCAGTGGGTAACACCAAAACCCAGGAAAAAGAGGACGGCGGTAAAACCGGCGCCGAGCCCCAGCATTTGCAAGAGCGTGACAAGCGAGTTCATTCAGGACGTTTGGCCGGCGCAGATGAATCGGGATCAGGCGCGGCCGGGTGCGTTTCCCCTTTCGAGTCCTCGCTCTCATGGGCGCTGTGCACGGCCAGCGCCTGGCTCAGGTCTTTGACCTGGTTCGTCAACGCGCTGATCTTGATGGAATAGTGAATGTTGATAAGGATGAGAAAAAGGACGGCAAACAGAAACAGCGTCGTCGTAACGACTTTGGCGCCGATGAGGCGACTCAGCTCGCGCAACAGATCATACCAAATGACGAGCACAAAAATGACAAAGCCGGTGGCAAACCAGAGCCAGGAATATTCCTCGCGTAACTGGCGGCGGCGGATCAACTCGATAATGGCGATGAAAATTGCCGCGCCGGCAATGAGGGCGAATGCCTGCTGCTGCGGGGTCATGCGGTATCTCCTACCACCCGTTCTGCCTGCCGCGCAGGAGAACCATGAAAATCGACAGGAACATTTTGAAAACGTAGTACAGGGGCTTTAACCCGCTGTGCATCGATTTGCCGGTGCTTGCCGGATACATCGTGACCGGGACTTCGACAAAGCGAAAGCCGGCATAGTGGAGCATAATCAATACATCGGCATCCGGATAATCGACGGGATACGCCGGGCTGGCATAATATTTGAGCACCCGCCGGTTCAGCGCTTGAAAGCCCGAAGTGGGGTCGGTGATTTGCGTATGCGTCAGGCCGGAAGCGACGGCGGCAAAGACGCGCATTCCAACCCGTCGCGCCAGCGGGGCCTGGTAGTTTCCGCCGTTGAGAAACCGCGAGCCGATGGCGACGTCGGCGCGATCTGCCTGCACTACCGCGAGGAGTCGTGGCAAATCGCCCGCTTCATGCTGGCCGTCCGCATCCATCTGAAGTGCATAGTCATAGTAGTGCGCGAGCGCGTACTTGTACCCGGTCTGGAGCGCGACGCCATAGCCGAGGTTGAATGGGAGGGAGACGACGTGCGCCCCTGCCGCCTGCGCACAATCGGCCGTCTCGTCGCGCGAGCCATCATTCACGACGACGATATCCGTCCCCGGCAGAGCCGCTCGCACCCCTGCCACCACGCGGCCGATGCGTGGCGCCTCATTATAAGCCGGAATGATTGTTAATATCTTCAAGCTTGCTAGCCCAGATAGCCGAGCGCCCGCAGGCGTTCGTTAATCTCTTCACTCTCTTGCTCGGAATAGACCTCCTGCGATACCTGTCCCTTTGTCTCGCCCTCTGCATAGCGAACCGGCCGGGTGAGCATCAACTCCTCTTGCAGTGCATCCTGTAGAATCTGGCCGTCGAAATCGCGCAGGAGCGGCGTATCCAAGAGATAAAGGATAGTCGGTAGGAGGTCGACCAGGCGCGCGGAGGCAAGCCGCGTCCCGGCGCGCACCGGCCCGCCACGCATGAGCAGGGTCCCGTCCATTCGGTGGCCGCCGGAATAGATAAAGCTCGGCTCGGCCACGCGGTTGGAGAGGAATTCCGAAAGCCCCGCGGCCTGGAACTCGAGGTTACGCGGCATGACAAGGATATCAGGCATCTCTTCCAAAAAGGGGCCGTGGTAAATCTCTTCGCGGCGATAAATATGGTCCGCCAGCGACCGGCCATCGCGCGGGTGGATGAGCTCGCGCTGCAATTGCTCAATCAACTGGTCACGTAACTGTGTATACTCCGGGCCCGGTGTGACGCTGCCGTGCGCCTCGCGCCCGCGCACGTTCAAAAAGATCTGCCCAATGTTGCCGACGGAATAGGCGCGAGTGCGCGCCCAGTCGATATTCTGCGCCGAGAGGAAAAACGTCTTGAGCAGGTTGTACTGGGTTTCTTTGCGCGCCCCAACCGCCGCGCTGCTCAGGCCGAGCCGCGACGCCAGGCGATACAGATTGGTCGGCACCAGCCCGAGATTGAACAGGAGGTGCTTCAAGCGCGTCGCCGCATCGCTCTTTAATACCAGCCAGCCTTTGTGCAACAGCCACGTGTTTAGGTAGATATAGTCATAGAGCGGGCCAAACCCGTGGTCGGACATGACGATGACCGTCGTGTTGGGAGCCAGCAGCGCGAGCAGTTTTTCGAGCTCGGCGTCGATCTGTTGATAGATTTTTAGAATGCCATCGCCATACTCTGCCGCTTCGGCGGGGTTGTGCTTGGGGTGCGTTGGGTCCATCAGATGCCAGAGGGCATGCTGGACCCAGTCGGTCGCGATATAGTGTACCATGAAAAAGTCGGGCGACTCGCGCTGGTAAATGAGACGCGCCGCCTCAGAGCGGACCCGGATCAGGTCGCGCAGGTCATTCAAGAAGGGTTCGGCCTGGCCCGGCGCGTAGAACGTCTCCAGGTTCATCCGATAATCGGGGATTGCCTTGAGCAACTCGTCGCGAAACTCGGCCGGATAGGTGTAGGCGCCGCGATTGGTTGGAGTGAGGAGGCCCGACACGACCACGCCGTTCGTTTTGGGCGGTGGATAGGTCATCGGCACATTGAGCGCACCCACGCGCTTGTCATTGGCGGCGAGCAGGTCCCAGAGGGTCGCAGTGCGGATGCGCGTCGAGTTGACCGGGAGCAGTTCGTAGGAATTCTGGCGCTTGTACCACCAGTCGCCGACGCCGTGGGCGGCCGGGTTCTTGCCGGTAACAAAGCTGGCCCACGCCGGCCCGGTAATCGGGGGGATCACCGATTCGAGCCGGGCGGTCACGCCCTGCTCGAAAAAGGTGGCCAGAGTTTTTAGCTTGCCTGCGCGCGCCCACGGCTCGACCAGGTCCATCGTCGCGCCGTCCAATGCAATCACACACACCTTGTAATTCATAGCACCATCCGCAAAAAGGGTGAAGCGATAATAGCATCGAACCGGAATGTGTCAAGTGATACCCGTCAACGTTCGCACAAGGGTCGCCGCGCTGGCGGCGAGACAGGCGAAACCTAACAGAGAGATAACGACGACGATGGTCACGACCCGCAGGTCGTCTAATCCGGTAAAGTAGAGATACCACTCGTAGAAATCGAACTGGGAATAGACCGGTGCAAAGAACCAGCCCCACATCACTTTGGGGTCTGCCGTCGGGAGAGGCGGAATGGCGACATAGCGGGGCATTGCTAGTTCATACCCCCCGGCACTCGCGACCAGCGACTGTAGCTGCACGCCCAACTCATCCCCCATCGGGCTCTTGCCAACCGGTTCCGAGCCGAGCGTGACAATATCAACCGGCGCCCAGCGCGCCTGCCCCGCTGGAATCTGGACGCTATAATTCAGAACACCCTGGTCGTCGGCCGGGAGGCGCTGCGCCTGGAGGGGAACTCCACCGGAGAGAAAAGCGAGCTGTCGTTTCGGTTTATTCTCCGGGCGATAGTCCAGGGCGGTCAAGGTCAGAGTGGTTGGCCGGTTGAGATCGGATTTGACGACAAGGGTCGCGCGGGGGGTGAGATACCTGGGGAACAAGTCCTCTTCGGCGGTGCCGAGAAACCCGCGGACCGGCACGATGGCGTTCTGTGAAGAGACCAATCCATTCCACCAGCCGCCGAGGTGGTCGGTCAGGAGCGCCCACTGGGCCCGGAGCGGCGAGGCAGACGGCTCAAAATGGCGGCTGCTCTCGCTCGGCTGAATCTGGATAAAAGTGTCAAAGTTGATGGTTATTCCCAGGAGGTTGACGAACAGGCCCGCGCCAACCAGTAGGATCAGAACGGCGCGACGCACCGGGGCACGCCACCATTCCCCGACGATAACGCCCAGGGGAAGAATCCAGAACGGCATGAGCGAAACCAGATAGCGTGGCCCCCATGCCCCGTCGCCGCTCCAGATGAACAGGCGGGCATGAAAGACGATAAAGGTCACAATGAGCACCAGGCAAAAAAGCGCCTCGGCCATCTGCCGTTTCCAGAAACGCGGAAGCGCAAAAAAGAAAAGCAGAATCGGCGGGGCATACAGAAAAACGCTCTTGCCACTGCTGAGCAGCAATCCGTACAGTCCGGCCAAGAGAGGAAATGCTTGCTGGTCATCACCGCGCCCGGTTTGCAGAGGGTCGTGAAACCGGACCCAATTCAAATAGCCGGTCAGCCCGAGTCCAAGCGCGAGCGCAACGACAAAGAGCAAGCCAGGGATTAGAAACATGGGCCAGAGGCGCGCAGGGATACGATGGCTGGCTTTCCATTCTGCGACGAGCGGAGGCAGCTCGAGCGCGAGAAAATAGACGCCGAGCGCAGGGAGGACCATTATGCCCTGCAGCTTGACCATCACCGCGAGTCCCGCCGCCAGTCCGGCCACAATCATCCATTTTGCGGAGCGCGTGTCGTGAAATCTCGACGTGCTATATCCGGAGAGGACGAAACACAGCGTCAGGAGCGGCTCGCCGTAAAAGGTACGTGCATAAGCCCAGGTGAGAGTGGCAAATGCATAGACGAAGACGAGGGCGACCGCCGCGCGGGGCGATGCGCCAATACGACGCAACCAGGCGTAAAGTAGCATGCCCGCGAGCGCCGAAATCGACGAATTGAACAGCAGGACCAGCGCCAGGCGGAGGATGAAATCGCGATAGTGTGGATCGAACGCATCCGCGACTTGATTGGCTAGAACGTAAAAAGGAACCGCGAGTAGCGACGAGCCGACGCCGGTTCCAGAGTAGAATTGGCCGCCGACGCCGCGATGACCGCCGACGACCGGATATTGCTCCGGATTGGGGATACTGAATTCCCCGCGCGTGACAAAGGACTGTGCGACATAGACGATGGATTCTTCGTCGGGGGAATAGGTATGGCCGCTGCCGCTGAGCAGATAGACGGCAAACAGGAACAGCCCGAGCGCGAATGCTTTGTTCTTGAACATCGCCTTACCGGCGGCGATTTTACGATCTCCCACCTTCTCTATGCTACGGGTCTGTAGTCATGCTGGTGACGATAAAGCTCGTGACCCCGGTCAGACCGCCGGCCGGGCTGCGGCAGGTGGCGTACCAGATGCCGGGATCTTCCGAGCTAAAGGGCCAGACGGAGTCAAAACCACTGGCATGGATGCTGAGAGCAAAGTTGCCGCTGCCATCGACGGCCGCCGTTCCGACGCCAAATTCGCGGCTATCGGGCCGTGTCGTCCAACAGTTGACGCTGGTTCCGGCTTGAAAGCCGCTGCCAAGCAGAGTGAGAAACGGCGCGGTCGCATTGACGGAACCGGGCGTGGCGGTTAAAAGGGCGTCTACTTTCGGGGCGCTACCGGTCACCTCGAAACTGGCAATTCCGCCCCGCTCACTGGCGAGCGCGTGCGCCGTGACACTGTAAAATCCACGGCAGGCTTGCGGGTAAAAAACCAGCGAAAAGGCGATGCTACCATCTTTGTCTGCTTTGACGGTATTGGGACCGTAGAACCCATCATACAGGCCCTGAATCAGGGGCTCGGCCGCGCTTGCGCCTTCCACATTCGTCCGCCCGCTGCAATCGGGCGGGAGGGTGACCCACGTGTTGACCATTTCATTTGCGTCAAAGCCCGCGCCAAGGAAATTAAACGTGGTTCCGGCGGAGGGCGAGACGGTAAGCACCGCGCCGGATAGTGCGGTGGGCATTGCAGTGATATTAACAGACAGCTGTCCCTCGACGACGACGGCTCCACCCTGCCCCAGTTGGTGGACGACCCATGTCCAGGCGCCGAACTGGACGGCGAACCCCGCCGCCCCGCCGCCTGCAGTTTGCCAGGTAAAGGTCGCCGTTCCCGTTTTGTCCGTCAGGATGCCGCCATTTCCCAGGTTTGAAACAAAGCCAGAAACCTGAGAACCGCCGACGGCGCGCCCATCCGGTTCGGTAACGTATGCATTAACAATCGTATTGGGCGAAAAACCGGTGCAGGTAAAAGTGAAAGCAGTCCCCGGGGGACCCGATACCGGAGTTGCCAGACAGATCGCGCCGCCCGCCGCCTGTACCGGGGAGACCAGGATTAACAACCCAAGCGCCAAGACGACGAGCAGCCCTGCCCGATGGTGCATGATGCCTCCTCGCAATGCAGTGTTTGTCATATGGGGTGAATGCATCCGAAACGAGCCAACAGTCCTGCCCGCGCGCTCTGGCACAGGATAACTTTCCATCCACGTTGTACACCGGTTTCGACGCTCTGTCAACAGCTATAGTGATTCAGGTTTGCATTTAGAGATTATGCCGCGAGTTGCCGTGGCAACCCAGCCTCATCCAGGTACTGGCCCATCAAGCTCAATATCTGCTTTGCGAAACAACGCAATCGCCGCGGCCGGCAGTTAGGCCGCGTTTTGTTTCCCTGTCTACCTATTTACCTTCCCTCTGATCTCCTCCACCGCGCCCGGATTCTCCAGTGAGGACACGTCGCCGGGGTCCTTGCCGAGATAGACGGCGCGGACGACGCGGCGCATGATTTTCGCGTTGCGCGTTTTGGGGAGATCGTGGACAAAGACGATCTCGTGCGGGGCGAGCGGCTTGCCGAGTTCATCGGCGACGCGGGCGCGGAGCGCGGCCTTGAGCTCATCACTCGGTTCATTATTTGGCTTTAATATCACAAAGCAGACGACCGCTTCGCCCTTGACCTCGTCGGGGACGCCGATAGCCGCCGCCTCCTGCACCGCCGGGTGCTTGACGAGCGCCGATTCCACTTCGGCGGGGCCGAGGCGCTTGCCCGCCACCTTGATGACATCGTCTGAGCGCCCCTGGATGTACCACAGCCCGTCCGTATCCACGACCGCCCAGTCGCCGTGTACCCACACGTTCGGCCAGCGCGACCAGTAGGTCTGGAGGTAGCGCTCAGGGTCATGCCAGAACCCGCGCGTCATGCCAATCCACGGTTTCTTGATGACGAGCTCGCCGACGCGGCCGCGCACCGGCTGGCCCGCGTCGTCCAGCACGTCGGCGTCCATCCCGAGCACCGGGCCGGCAAACGAGCCGGGCTTTTGAGGGGTGAGCATATTGCCCATCAGGATGCCACCCGAGATTTCAGTCCCGCCCGAATAGTTGATGATGGGGAGCTTGCCGCCGCCGACCGTGTTGAACAGCCAGAGCCACGGAGTCGGGTTCCACGGCTCGCCGGTCGAGCCAAACGCCCGCAGGGTATCGAGTCGGTGCTGCTTGACCGGCGCGTCGCCATGTTTCATGATGGCGCGCACAAAAGTGGGCGAGAGGCCGAGGATGCTGACGCCATGCCGCTCGATCATCGCCCAGATGCGGTCCGGGCCGGGGTAGTCGGGCGCGCCGTCGTAGAGGAACATGGTCGCGCCGAGGAGGAGTGTGCCGAATACCTCCCACGGGCCCATCATCCATCCCATATCGGTCATCCAGAAAAGGGTGTCAGCCGGCTTGACATCGAGCCCGTGATACATGTCCTGCGCGGCCTTGATGGGGAATCCGCAGTGGGTGTGCACCGCACCCTTGGGCTTGCCGGTGGTGCCGGAAGTGTAAATCAGCATCACCAAGTCTTCGGCGCTCATGTGCTCCGGCTCGGCCTGGTCGCCCTGGTTGGCGATGACCTCGTCCCACCAATGGTCGCGGCCGGACTTCATGGCGATTTCGTTGCCAGCGCGCCGCATGACGATGACGTGCTCGACGGTCGGCGACTCGGCCAGCGCCTGGTCTGCGATCGGTTTCATGGCGACGACCTGCCCGCGGCGCTGCGCGCCGTCGGCGGTAAAGAGCGCTTTGGCCCCCGCATCGTTCAACCGCACCGCGGCCGCGCCCGGTCCGTAACCGGAAAAGAGGGGGAGGATGGTGCCGCCGATGCGGACGATGGCGAGCAGGGCAATGACGATCTCGGGGGTCATGGGCATATAGAGGCCAATCGCATCCCCCTTTTTCAACCCGAGCGCGCGCAGCCCGTTCGCCATGCGGTTGACCTCGCGAGACAATTCGCCATAGGTCAGGGTCCGGGTCGCGCCCTCTTCGCCCTCCCACTTGAGCGCGGGCCGGTCCGCGGTGGGTGTGCCGATGTACTTGTCGAGGCAGTTGTGGACGATGTTCATGACGCCCCCGACGCACCAGCGGGGCCAGTAATAGCCGCCGGCGAGGTCCACGATCTCGCTGTAGGGCGTATAGAACCGGATGTCGAGGTCCTGGAGGACGGTGTTCCAGAACCAGGCGATATCGCCGGTCGATTTCGCGAGCAGCGATGGATAATCGGCAAAACCGTGCTGCCGCATAAAGGCGTGCAGGTTGCTCTGCGCGACCTGTTCGGCCGAGGGCCGCCAGGCGACCTCACCACCCCAATCGGAATCCGCCATCCTACCCTCCAACCCTCACCCCTGACCCCTCTCCCATCAAATGGGAGAGGGGAAATTGCGATCATTCTGTGGGAAATTATCACATGGAGTGCGGGCGCTGTCAATAGTCGGACCGGTTTCAATATGTCGGGGCAGGTTTGAAACCTGCCCCGACGGCCCGGCTATCCCTACAGCGCAATAAGGACGAGGGCGACGAGGGCGGCGATGACGCCGAGCCATTGCGGGCGTGTCAGGCGCTCGTGAAGGACGAGCCAGGCTAACAGGACGGTGGCTGCGGGATAGAGCGAGGAGAGGACGGCGGAAATGTCGAGCCGGCCGGCGCGCGCGGCGAGGGCAAAGAGGGCGTTGCCCCCCGAATCGAGAATGCCGGCGAGCGCGATGAGGGGGAGGTGATTCCACTGCGGCGCAATCCCTTGACGGCGATAGGTTGCATAGAGCGTGATGAGGGCGACCGACGCGCAGCGAGCGGCGATGAGAGGCCAGAGCACCGACTCGCTGCTCACGCGGCCGATGAGGGTGACAAAGAGGCCAAAGCCGATGCCGGCGATGAGGGGGAGCTTGAAATCGCCGAGCCGGATCGGCTCGCGGCTGTCACCCCGCGCGAGGAACCAGACGGCGACCAGCGCGACGCCAAACCCTGCGAGCTGCCGGAGCGAAGGCAAGCCGTCGCCGAATATTCCCACGACGACGGGCAGGACCGCGGTCACCACGGCCGCGGTGGGCGCGACCACACCCATCCGTCCCTGCGCGAGCCCGCTGTACAGCGCAATCAGCCCGACCGTGCCGCATGCGCCAGCGAGCGCGCCCAGGAGCAGGTTGCCGGGTGAGGGAACCGCTTGAGTGAGCAAGAGGGCCGCGGCGAGCAGCAGCAGGCCGCCCGCGATCTGCGAGACGACGATTACGCGATAGACCGTCGTTCGCCGGGTCGCCAATCCCCCGCTGAAATCCCCCGCGCCCCAGCTTGCCGCCGACGCGAGGCCATAGATGACCGATAGGAATTCTGAACCCGGTACAGCCATGTCTGCTCTTTAGCGGACCACCAAGGGGAGGTAGGTGGGGTTATAATCCAGTATGCCAAGGCGGGGAAAAGCGAGGTCGAACGGCTGGCCGGGCGTGATGGATTTCGGAACCGGCTGAACGGGATGGGGTTGCGCGCGGATGGGATGCGGTCCCGCCGCGCGGGCGGGCGCCGCGGCGGCGAGGAGGACCAGCAGGGTCAGCGCCATGGCAAAGAGAAGAGTGCGGGTCATGTGCGCAAAGCGATGGGATGGACCGGACATGATGCAAGCTCCTGGATGTGAATGATGCCTGCATGCTATTTTACACCGGATGGGAATGGAGGGTTATGGGAATGATGGCTCGCGTGCCAGGTGCAAAACGCGGAGAAGCGCTCCTGCCGTATCTGGTCTCCTTTGCGATTGTGAGCGCGCTCGTGCTGGGGCTGGCCCTTTGGAGCCGGTCCGGTTATTCATGGGCCGGGTGGGAACAGGATGGCTGCCTGACGGCGCACTGCTTTTGCGAGGCGCCGCGGGCGGGGCCGATTGTCCAACCGAGCAATACCTATTCCAACCTGGCGCTCGTGCTGGCCGGGCTGGTCATTGCCGTTCCGGTCCTGTTCAGGAAACGCGCGGCGGCCGAGGCCGCAGGGGCAAACCGAATGCGCGGCGCGAGAACTTATCCAGTTGTCCTGGGACTCGCGCTGGCGCTCGGCGGGCTCGGGTCGCTGTGGTATCACGCGTCGCTGACCGCGTGGGGCGCGTGGGCGGATGTGATGGGAGTGATTCTTTTGCTCTCGTTCATCCTGCTTTACAACCTCAGCCGGCTGCATCCCCTCTCGGGGCGCGCGTTCGCGGTGGGTTATCTGGTTTTGAACCTCGCACTGTCACCGTTCGCCTCGAATGGAAACGATCCGGTGACACTGGGCGTGCTTGTGCTGTCCAGCCTGGCGCTGGAAGTGCTGGTGCGGCTCCGGCCGCATCCGCCTATTCGGACGCGTGACCTGCTGCTCGCCGTGGGGACGTTTCTGATTGGCGCGGGGTTGTGGGTGATGGACACCGACCCGGCCTGGTGCAATCCGCAGAGCTGGCTGCAGGCACATGCAGGATGGCATGTGCTCTCGGCAGTGGCAGGACTGATGCTCTATTCTTATTATCGCAGCGAGCGGCCGCTCGGCGATGCGAAATTAAAAAAAGGGGCGGGAGGTGTTCCCGTCTCTACTCGGCATCCCCGTCGATGATGTGGCGCAGGTGTTGGGCCTGACTGCGAAGGGTTTTGAAATACTCGGATTCGGTGATCTCGGAGACCTGTTGGGCCTGGCGCACCTGGTCGATCTCGATGCGCAGTTCGCGCACCTCCTGTTTCAAGCGGTCCTCGCGCGCACGCACCTCGGTCGCCATGCGCTGGAACACGCGCGCCAACTGGCCAAGAGCGTCGGCGCGGCCCGCGACATCGTCCAGTGTGTCTGGAAAAAAGCTCCCCGTCTCGACCTCGCCGGCGGCGCGGATGACGTGCCCGACCTGTTCAAGATATTCGAGCTCCAGGTCGCGGAGCCGTTTGCTGGCGAGCGAGGCGTTGATGCGGGCGCGGAGCAGGGCGGGATCGAACGGTTTGGCCAGGTAATCCGTCGCGCCCATCTCAATGCAGCGAATGACGCTCTCCATGTCGTCGAGCGCCGAAATGACAATCACTGGCAGGTATTGCAGGGCGCTATCCTTTTTGATTTCGGCCAGCACCTGAAAGCCGTCCATCTCCGGCATGAGGGTGTCGAGCAGGACGACATCGTAGAGCGAGGTGCGCAGTTTTTCCAGCGCCTCCATGCCGTTCTCCGCCTCGACGACATCATAGCCCTGTTCTTGAAGGTTGGTGGAGAGCAGCGTGCGGTTGAGAAAATCGTCGTCGACGACCAGCATCCTGCCGTCCGGGCTAGGCATTAACTCCACTCCCCTCGAATGACCTGCAGCTCGCTCTGCGCCCGCGCATATTCCGCTTCGATCCGATCCAGCAGGTCGGCGATGCCTTCCGTCGAGCCGGTATCGGTGATGTTCTCCGCCTGCTGGCAGAGGGCAGCCATCGGCATGGCGCCGAACTGGGCGCAGTTGGATTTCAAGGTATGAACGAAACGGCGCAGGTCCTGGGTCTTGCCGTCGGCCAGCGCCTGACGCGCCTGATTCTGCATCCGTACCGCATCCTTAAAGAACGAATCGAGGAGGGTGGGAATCATGATGGGCGCGCGTTTGCCCAGCATCCCTTCCAGGCGTTTAAAAGCGTTCCGGTCGATCACCGGAACAGCGGGCGAAGGTTCCCCTTCGCGTCCTGCGCCGGTGGGGCTGGCGGCGGAGACGGGCAAGTCGCCGGAGCTTGGAGATTTAGGCATGGGCAGAGTGGCGGGCGCGAGTGGAATGGGTTTGAGCGGCCGGCTGGCGGTGAGCGCCCGGATGAGCTCGGGCACGCGGATGGGCTTGCTGACGTAATCGTTCATGCCGGCGGCGAGGCAAAGCTCACGGTCGCCGCTCATCGCATTCGCGGTCATGGCAATAATCTGCGGTTGGCGCTCCGCCGGCAAGCGGCTGCGAATCGCGTGCGTCGCCTCCAGCCCATCCATCTCGGGCATTTGCATGTCCATCAGCACGACATCGTACGGCTGGCGCTCCAACGCCTGGAGCGCTTCCAGACCGTTTTCGGCGACGTCGGCCTTGTAGCCGAGTCGTTCGAGAATGAGCAACGCCAACTGTTGATTGATGGCATTGTCCTCGGCGAGCAGGACGCGCAGGGGCCAGCGTTTGCCCAGCTCGGGATCAAACTCGGACTGGTCGCTCGGGCGGGATTGCATCGGCACAGGTTGGAGCGATAAAACCTCGGCCAGAGCGTTATAGAGCGCCGACTCCTTGATCGGTTTATTCAGCAGCGCGACGAATTCGCGATAGCGCGGGTCATCGCCGCGCTGGCCAATCGACGAGAAAAGGACCATCGGCATGTGGACGTGAGCGGGTGGCTGCGCTTTCACCCTGTCGGGAACCGGCGCGCCGGCGGGATGATCTTCCAGGCGGCGAATCTCGGCGGCCAGGGTGAGTCCATCCATCTCGGGCATTTGCATATCCAGGATGGCCAGGTCGAAGGAATTCCCACGCGCCAGCCGGGCGAGCGCCTCGCGCGGCGAACCGGTATCCTGGGGCGCCATGTCCCACTTGCGCAACTGCGCAGACAGGATGTGGCGGTTCGTGTCGTTGTCGTCGACGACGAGAACCCGCTTGCCGCGCAGTTGGTCCAGGTCGGCGGTTACGCGCGGTCGGATGACGAAATCGGGCGCCGGCTCCGCCTGGATGGTAAAGTAAAAGCCGGTCCCTTCGCCGACAATGCTGTCGACACACATGATCCCGCCCATGAGCTCGGCGAGCCGTTTGCTAATTGCCAGCCCCAGGCCGGTCCCGCCATACTTGCGCGTGGTCGAGGCATCCACCTGGCTAAAGGCCTGGAACAACCGCCCGATCCGGTCGGCCGGAATGCCGATGCCGGTGTCCTTGACGCTGAACATGTATTCCCATAACTGCCGCGTGTCCGTTCGCGCGGGCATCGCCGTCGCGTTGCCCCCATTGTACGGACGGGCCTGGACGGTCAGGACCACCTCGCCCTTTTCGGTGAACTTGACCGCATTGCTCAGGAGGTTGAGGAGCACCTGGCGCAGGCGGGTCACATCGCCGGTGATCGCCGGCGGGATGCTGTCGTCCATGATATACGCGAGGTCGAGCCCTTTTTCGGAGGCGCGCGGGGCGACGAGATCCAGGGTCGATTCGATACACTCGCGCAGGTCGAAGGGGGCCAGTTCCAATTCCATCTTGCCCGCTTCGATTTTCGTAAAGTCGAGAATGTCGTTAATGATCGTGAGCAGCGATTCGGCGCTGCTGCGGATGACCGTGGCAAACTCGCGCTGCGCCGGGACCAGCGGCGAATCAAGCAGGAGGCCGCTCATGCCGATCACCGCATTCATCGGCGTGCGAATTTCGTGGCTCATCGTCGCGAGGAAAGCGCTCTTGGCCTGGTTGGCGCTGTCTGCTTCCCGGCGCGCCTTTTCGGCCTCCTCAAAGAGCCGCGCATTTTGAATGGCGATGGCCGCCTGGCGGGCGAGCCCGACGGTAAAGTCGAGGTCGCTCCGGGCAAAGGGACCGTCGAGCTCGCGGTCCCGCCAGAGGACCAAGACGCCGAGCACCTGTTCCCCGCGCTTGAGCGGCACCACGAGCATCGCTTCCCGTTCTTCGTCTTCTGAGCTGGTGCCCGGCACGTCCGCCGCGCGCGAGTCCTGGAGGGGGTAATTGACGATCTCGGCCCGGCCGGTCTGGACGACGGCGCCTGTAATGCCTTCCCCCACCCGGCGCTGACTGGCTTTGTAGATTTCGGCGTATTTTCCCTGCGCGACGACGACCGGGAGTCGCCCGTCCGGTTCGATGAGCCGCAGCACGACATCGCGCGCGTGCAGGATATCCCGCGCGTGCGTGGCGATGCGCTCAAGCACAGTGCGAAGATCAAGCGACTCCGAGATCTCACGCCCGATGGCCGAGAGGGCCGCCATCTCGCTCGCGCGGCGCTGGGTCTCGTCAAACAGCCGCGCATTCTCCAGGGCGATGCTCATGCTGCTCGCCAGCGTATTGAGAAGCCGCACCTGCGTCTCGCTGAACGCCTGCTCGCGCTCGACGTTTTGCACGCTGAGCGAGCCGCGCACCTCGTTATCGACGATGAGCGGCACGAACACGACCGCGCGGGGCATTGCCCCGGCGCGAATCTGGACCCCCAACTGCGCCAGCCCGCGTTCGGCGTCCTCGTTCAAGAGCAGCGGCTGGCGCGTGCGAATCAGATGCTCGACAACGCCGCTAAAAGGCGCCGATTCGCGCGTGAGACGCTTGCCATATTCCGCGAAATAGGGATAGCGGGCGCGGCGCTCGACCAGGTCATAGAGGCCGATGACGACGATCTGGGCGTCAAAGAGCTCGCGCATCTGCTCGCCCACCAGATCAAAAATCGCCTGGATGTCCAGTTTGCCGGCCAGGGCTTCCTGGAGGCGATTGATAATGGCGAGCTCGCCGGCGCGTTCCTGCTCGGCCTGAAAGAGGCGCTGAGTTTCGTCAAACAGACGCGCATTCTCCAGGGCAACGCCCATGCTGGCTGCCAGGGTCGTCAACAAGCGAACATCGGAATCGGTATAGGCGTTCGGCGTCTCGCTTTGAACGCTGAGAACGCCTTGCACATTCTCGCCCACGAGAATAGGCACGCCCAGGTAGGACTCGGTAATGCGGACGGCAATACGCGCCCCGTTGTCCATCTGCTCTTGCGCCGTGCGCAGGTAGAGGGGGCGACCGGACTGGAGGACGATGGAGGTGAGCCCATCGCCCATCCGTTGCGGGCGCACTTCCACCTGCCGGTCCAGGTGCCGGTAATAGGGGAAATGAATCAGGTCCGCTCCGGAACTTGAATCGCGCAACGCGATATAGAGGACTGGCGCATCCAGGACCTCGCGAATCTTGTTGCCGACGAGTTCGACGATGGCTCGAAAATCCAGTTTGGATGCCAGGCTCTGTTGCACGCTGTTGACGATGGCCAACTCGGCCGCGCGCTGCTGGGTCTCGCCGAGCAAGCGTTTCGTTTCGGCAAAGAGCCGCGCATTCTCGATGGCGTTGCTAATCTGGCCGACGATGGTTTCGGCCAGCCGGACTTCGTCGGGGGTAAAGACCCGGTCCGGTTGAACCGCGTCGGTCCCGAATGTGCCGATCACGCCGTTCGGCCCGACCACCGGGGTAATCAGCAAACACGCAGTCCCGCGCTCTTGCATAATCTTTTGGGTCGCCGCGTTGTGCAACGGCGAATGCTGTGCGTCGGC
Source organism: Anaerolineae bacterium (assembly GCA_049694275.1). Taxonomy (GTDB): domain Bacteria; phylum Chloroflexota; class Anaerolineae; order UBA4142; family SHND01; genus JBAVQS01. The sequence goes on from JBAVQS010000291.1 coordinate 34,367, forward strand.
GACGACAATAGACTGGCGGGTTTCAAAGACCTGTTCAGAAGCCGGGTTCCCCTCCGTCAGGATTTTGATGCCGACGGTGCTGGGCTCGCCCAGTTTCGAAGCAAAGGCGACGACCTCGAGCTCGGTCTGGGCGGGGGTGAGCATGGCGACCCCGCAGCTGCGTGCGTCGAGTTGGTCGATAATTTCTCGGGCGGCGATCTCGAGGATTTGCCGGACGTCGAGCAGGGAGCTGGCGGCCTGCGCCACCAGGTTGAGCGAGGAGAGATACCGGGTCTGCTTTTCGGCTTGCTGCCGGGCGGCCAGTTCACTGTTGAACAGTTGCGCTTTTTCGAGCGCGACGTTCATTGCAGAGGCAAAGGTAGTCAGCAGGTGGACATCCGATTCGCTAAAGGCATTCTCGTGTTCCAGGTTTTGCAGCGAGAGGGATCCTTTGACCTCGTCTCCGATGAGGAGTGGAACGTAGAGCGCAGATTGGGGAATGCCCAACCCCGGAATGGGCTCGATCTCCATTTCCGTGAAACGTTGGGCGACATCCTGATTGATGAGGAGCAACTGCCGGGTCTCGATCAAGCGCTGGGCAATTGCGCCATAGCGCGCCGGTTCCGGGTAGAGCCGGCGCCCCTTTTGCCTGACGTAGCGAAATAGCGTCAAGCCGGTGGCGCGGTCATACGTGGAGATCAAGACAACCTGTACGCCAAAGAGGGCCTGAATCTTGTCGCCGACGAGATTATAGATGGCTTGCGCGTCGAGCTGCGTGGACAGTCCCTGCTGCACGCTGTTGATTACGGCCAGTTCGGCCGCGCGCTGAGCGGTCTCGGAGAGCAAGCGCTGCGTCTCGTCGAGCAGGCGCGCATTCTCCAGGGCCACGCCCACGCTGTGGGCCAGGGTAATCAGCAGGCGGACGTCGGAATCGGAATAGGCGTGCTGTTTAAAGCTCTGGACACTCAGCACGCCCACCGCATCATCGCCCACCATAATCGGCACCCCGAGGTACGACTCGGCCGGAATATCGTCCATGCGGGCGCCATGGTCCATGAGCTCTTGCGCCGTAGGAAGGTAGAGCGGTTGCCTGGATTTTAGAATCCGGGAGGTCAGGCCCTGGCCGTATGGAAGCGGCATGTCCGGCACGGGGCGAGCGCCTTCCCGGTAATAAGGAAAGTGGATCAGAGCGCTGCCGGGTGTGTGCAGAGCAATATAGACGACGGCCGGCGAGTCGAGCACTTCGCGGATCTTGTCGCCGATCAATTCGACAGTGGACTTGAAATCCAACTTGAGCGCGAGGCTCCGCTGAACGCTGTTCACGATCTCGAGTTCGGCGGCCCGCTGCTGTTCAGCTTTGAACAGGCGCTGGGTCTCGTCGAACAGGCGCGCGTTTTCCAGCGCCGCGCCCAGGCTCGCGGCCAGGGTGGTGAGCAGGCGAATATCGGAATCGATATACGCATTCTTTTTATAACTCTGCACGCTCAACACGCCGAGCGCATTGTCGCCGACGATGATCGGAACGCCCAGGTACGACTCGGTATTGACGCCATCTACCAACGAGCCGGCGGCATCCGCTTCTTGCTGGGTGCCAAGGAACACCGGTTGACGCGAGGTCAGAACCCGCGAGGTGAGCCCGTTTCCCAGTTTGATCGGCGGCAATTGAATGTGCTGGTCTCGATCGCGGTAATAGGGGAATTGAATCTGCCCGGTCTCGGGATCGTACAGCGCGATGTACACGGCAGGGGCGTCGAGCACCGCGCGAATCTTGTCGCCGACCAGTTCGACGATGGAAGGGAAAGCAAGCTTGAGGGCAAGGCCCTGCTGGATGCTGTTGACGACCGCGAGTTCGGCGGCGCGCTGCCGGCTCTCTTGCTCTAACTCGGCGTTGCGTTGACGCAGCGCCTGGAGATCGGGCGAGTCGCCGGTCAAAGCGGGAATGTTCACGGATTCATTCGTCGGTTCGGTCATCACTAGAAATCACGTTTCAAACAGGTTCCAGAGTGTGTTCTATTGTACCACATCTCAAGCGCTTTACCCACCCAGAATAATCCGCGCTTGCTTGAGCGCGCCGCCCAGCGCAGCCCGTCCTTCACCGGTGGCCGGATCGAGCGTGACCGGGCGCCAACTCCCACTGTCGTCAATCTCGACGCGGGCGGCAAGGCCTCGGGACCCGCCGCCCGCCGTGAGCCGGTGCACCCAGACCTTGAGCTCGCGCGCACCGGTCGCGGGGAATGTCAGGTGTGCGCTTTGCAGAGCGGCGAAGGCGCGAATTTCGCCCGTCGCCCCATGACCAGGTTCCGTGCGATTGCCATAGTCGAGTTGGAGCTGTGAGTTCAGGGGCGCGCCGTTTTCGGTAAAGACGAATGAGGCCGGGCCATCGCCGCTCTGGTCATCCCGCAGTTCAATCACGAGGCGGGGGCGCAGCGCCCCGCCTCGCAAGGTCTGGATGGTCACGCCCAGAATAACCAGAAAGACCGCGAGCGCAAACCCGCGGCTCACCGGAGAGTCAAAGATGAACAAGCCATACGCCAGGATGATGCCGAGGAAAAACAGATAGACGAGGGTCAAGAGAATCGGGTTCCCGAGCACGCGATAAACGGCGCCCGGCGCATAGTCGCCCTTGTGCCGGGTCGCGACAAGCAGGAGAACGGGAAAGACGCCGCTCAACGTGGGGAGCGCCATGGCGCCCAGAATTCCCAGAAGGCTGGCAAATGAACCGGTGCCTGTAAGGGTCAGCCATTCGGCCACAACAAAGACGCCGACAACCGGACTGATGGCCAGCCAAAAGCGGCTATCTCGGCCGAGTAGCAGCGGCTTGCCCCCCGGCAGGCGTTCCCGCACCAGGTAATACAGTCCAAGCGCCACCTGAACGCTGGAGAGTCCCAGGCTGAGGATCACGAGGACTGACCCAATCACCAGCACGATGGGCCCCACAATCGCGGCCAAGGGATCCAGGACGGTGCTCGTGGCGCTGGCCAGGGTTTGAGAATCGAGCACACCGTTGACGATGACGATCCAGCCAATGGCAATGAGCATCACGGCGACGATGGCGGCGGCGCTCCCCCTGATCCAGGCGCGCCCGGTCGGATCGCGGCGGAGAACTACCGGTGCATAGCTGGCAACCAGAAAGTGAGAGAAATACGTTGAAAGCAAAATGCCAGGGTTGAAAAGTCCTGATGCGACCAACGAGATTGCACCGAGTGAGATCCCCTTGAAATAGGGCAAAGCCAGCAATGGGATGAGGAACAGGCAGACGAGGCTGATCAAGACAACGCTCAGCGTAAAGGTAACGGTTGCATTGAGTGACCCGCGCCACAGGAAATACAAACAGACGCCAAAGATTGCCGCTACCCAAAGGCTCGGCGGCAGATGCGTCGCCCCATCCAGTGTTCCTGCAATACCGATAAAGAAAATGATCAGGACAAAAAAGTTGTTGACCGTAAGGGTGACACTCAAGAGAACCGAGCTGGCATGGCCCAGATATTCCTGGACTAGCTGGCCAAGAAAGCCTAGCCCGAACCGTCCGGTTCCGGTGCGCGCCACTGCCTCGGCGAGCGCGGCGACGGTAAAAAGGTTGAACAGCCCGAACAAGATCAAGAGCAAAATGCCGGTGAGCGGCGTGACGCCGGCGAGAGCGATTGGCATGCCGAGCAAGCCCACGGTGCCCGGCAGTGTCAGCGCAAAGGCCAGCCAGAAAGGGGGGAGCACGTCGATGCGGCGGGCGAGGGCGTTCCAGCCCCAATGCACGCGCTCCCCCGCGCCGGCGCTCTGGGTATAGAGGCTGGAGAGCGGCTGGCCATAAAGGCGCTCATATGCCTGCGCGACCGCGGGAGTATCCAGCGCTAACGCCGCGCGCAGGTTGGGGACCTGCTCCTGAACCAGTGCATATTTCTGGCCGATCAGGCGCGCGAGCCCGGCGCGCGTGTTGGCGTCGCCGGCATCCGGCAAGAGGGGTTGCCATTGAGGCGCATACCGTTCCAGGTCCTGGACCGAGATGAAGGTCGAGACATCGCGGCCTTGCGACAGCGCGCCGAGAAACGCCTTTTCGCGCTCGGCGAACGCGGCAGGCGTGAGATAGAGCGCCGCGGCGCGGCGGCCCTGTTCGACCAGGTGCGCCGTCCGGCTCTCGACGGCAAAGAGTAGGGTGCTGGCGCGCCGCCCCGGGAACCCGTCGGATAACTCATCCCGAGAGAAGAAAGATGGCATCTTGGCTCAGAGCAGCGAGCTCGCGATCCGGCGATACAGCGCCGTGAGGGGATGATCGGGATAGCGCATGGCGAATATGCCGGCGCTGGCCAGGTTCATCATCTCGTCGGAATGGGGGAGCACGGCTGCGACCGGAACGCCATAGGTCTGTTCGACCTTGGCCTGAACGACCGCAATGTCGAGCGCGGGCGGGGTCTTGTTGACAATCAGCATGATATGCGGGACCTGGAGCTCGTTCGCCACCTGGACGGTAATGCCCGTTCCCTCGTAATCCTGCTGGTCGGGACGCATGATGATGATGAGCAGGTGCGAAATGACAAGTGAAAGGAGCGTCTCTTCGTTGAGGCCGGGGTGCGTATCGATGAGGAGCGTGTCAAGGTTGAGGTCGTTGAGCAATTGACGCATGCCGCGGGTAAAGCGCTGGGCATCATATCCTTCGCGCAGGATGCGGGTGATCTCGCCCGGCTTGACGCTGGAGGGAATCAAAAAGATTTTACCGGGAACGGGAGCGCCGAGATTCAAAGTGACATCCACGGCGACCTCATTGATCTCGCGGCCATGCCACAAATAATCGTTCAGGGAGCATGAGATCGCATTGCCAGCGAGGCCAAAGAGGACATGAATACCGGGCGACTGGATGTCGGCGTCGATGACGCCAACGCGCTGCCCGTGTGACGCCAGGATGGCGGCAATATTCGCCACGGCGTTGGATTTGCCTGTTCCGCCACGGAACGAATGGATCGAAATAATTCTAGCCACGATGATCCTCAAGGGCGCTGCTCGCAAAGGAGGGCCCGACGGTCTGTAGAGTGTGACGGCCCGAATTATAGTAGAAACGGCGAACTGTGTCCATAGGCCGGCAGTTTGCATTGCGCAAACGAAAAGCTGCCGCCGGCGACAATCCCGGCAGCAGCTTTTTTTGATTCTCATGCGCCAAACCGTACTGGACGGCGCTAGCGAGCCCGTTGTGCGGCGAGCAACTGGGCCGTAATGTGCGCGCCCTCTTCGTAAGTCGCTTCGTTCATCGCATGCTTGAATGTCTCGACGAACAGGGCGTCCAGCCCATGCTCGACCTCGACCTGCATCCCGCCGTGCAGGCTGTGATAGAGTTCCATGAGCTTGCGGCGCTGGACGGTCGAAATGGGTGAGCGAGGCCGCGCTGCCGGAGTCGCCGGCGACTCGTCACGCGGCGGATGAGGTTGGGACCGGGGCCCATTTTCGGGAATCGACCGGCGCTCGGCGTTTGTCTCGCGCGAGCCCTGGCCGCCGCCTGCCCGCAGCATATCTTCGGCCGAGGCGAGGCCCGACCCGGGAAAGAGTCCATACCCCATCGCCGCCAGCGCACGGCCGGTGGCCGATGTCTCGGCGACTTCCCAGGGGAACTCGCGTTCGATCTCGCTCCCGCCGCTGCGGCGCGAGGTGGCGATGCCATGCCGGGTCCCATAAATCTCGCTGGTGATGGTGACGAGGAGCGTCAACTGGTCGGCGTTATCGACGAGGACCTGCGGGGAACCGAAATCCAGTTTCTTGCCCTGGCGGCGATGGTCTTCATTCGCCATCGCCAGCTTGCCATCCACCATCATGTAGGGGACCTCGACGGTGGTCCACTCGTCGCCGCCGTTTGCCTTTTTGCGCTGCGGCAGGACGAGGATGTAATCGACAAATTCTTCGTGCTTGACGGCGCCAACCGGGGTGGCGCGCCGGCAGAGCTCGATGATTTGATCGCGCGTCATGGTGTATATCCTCCTTGAGGACCCGGGCTTTGCAAGGGGTACATGCAAGTTCGGGTCAGGGCCATCGTATCCGTTAAATTGTCTGCACCAGTTTGAGTGAGCGATGGCCGGAATCGTTTGGGCCGGCGGCTGATCGACGCGTGTGGATCGGCGCACCGGGATTGAACGTTTGTTCAAGTGTCAGAATAGCACACTTGTTCGTATCTGTCAAGCGCGTGCCGTGGGTAGGGTGTCCGTTGGAGTTTTGCGGGGGTAGTGACTTGAACTGGCAAATGGAGTACAATCGTCCAAATCTTGACACGGCGAGGGGACTCATGCGTATCGAAGAACTGGACACACGTTGGCACGCACTGA
>JBAVQS010000292.1:0-13976 GCA_049694275.1 Anaerolineae bacterium
ATAGATGCCCTTGAAATGGATCGGGTGATCGTGCTCCCATGCGGCGCGGGCGTCCGGGTCGAGGCCGCGCGGGAGAATCTCGAACTCGGCATTGATGGCGTCGAACATCGGGACCAGGTTCGCCTGGGGGACCATCAGCGCGTTGGCGTCGCCGAGAAAGATGGAACGGCGCAAGCTCAGCCCGCCGCCAAAGAGGTCGCGCACGTCGAGGATATGCCGGCGAAATTCGTCCAGCGTCTTCATGTAAAAGCGGCGGTCGCGATAAAAGCCACAAAAGCGGCAGTGGTTATAGGCGCAGCCCTCCGTCACCTGGAGATAGAGCGCCAGGTACTGGTCGGGCGGCAGAATCGTCACGGGGTGATAGACGCGCGCATAAATCTCGCGCTCTGTTTCGAGGCGCTCATAGTTGTACGACTCAATGCGCTCACAGGCCTCCAGCGCGGCGTTGCGTGCCGCCAGACTCTCCCCCTCGCCGGCATTGCTGGCCACCACCGCGCGGACCGCGTCGCGCACAAAAGCATAGGCGCGGTCTTCAAGGCGATGGACCTCTTCGCGGGCCAGCAGGCGGCGGAGGCGGCCGGACAGCCCCGGCCGCGGCCCGCTCTGCTTTTCGAGAATGTCATTGGCCAGGCTGCGCCGATAATTGCGCCCGTCCAAAAACGCGCCGATGAGCCGGCCTTCATAATCAAAGGTGAACGAGGTGTCGCCGTCCTGCATCATGACGGTGGATTCGCGGCGCACGTTCACCTTGAGGTTTTTGCCCGTTGCGGTGGTCAACTCGAGAATCGCCATAAGGATTCAGAAATGGGGCGGGGAAAATCCCCGCCCCATTCTCTCTACATTTGTAAACCGGTTATGCCTTTTCGCGGGGCGCATGGCCGGCCTGCGGGGCCAACTGGCGCTGGCGATGGCCGGTATAGATCTGGCGCGGGCGCGCGATCTTTTGTTCGGGATCGACGATCATCTCTTGCCACTGGGTCAGCCAGCCGATGGTGCGCGGGATGGCAAAGAGGACCGGGAACATGGCGACGGGCAGGCCCATCGCTTCATAGATGATGCCCGAGTAAAAATCGACGTTCGGATAGAGCTTGCGCGACTTGAAATAGTCGTCCTCCAGCGCAATCCGTTCGAGCTCGAGCGCAATGTCGATGAGCGGGTTGCGGCCCACGACGTCAAACACCTCATCGGCGATCCGCTTGATGATCTTGGCGCGCGGGTCATAGTTCTTGTAGACGCGGTGCCCAAAGCCCATCAGCTTGCCCTCGCCCCCCTTGACGCGCTTGATGAACTCGGGGATGTTGTTCTTGCTGCCGATCTGGTTGAGCATCTTGAGGACGGCTTCATTGGCGCCGCCGTGGAGCGGGCCATATAACGCGGCGGCGGCCCCGGCCATGGCGCTGTAGGGATCGACACGGCTGGAACCGATGGCGCGCATCGCGTTCGTGCTGCAGTTCTGTTCGTGATCGGCGTGGAGGATAAAGAGAATGTCCAGGGCGCGTTCCAGCACCGGGTGGGGCTTGTAATTGATCTCGGACATTTTGAACATCATGTTCAAAAAGTTGCCGGGGTAGGAAAGCTCATTGTCCGGATAGACGAACGGCAGGCCCTTGCTGTGCCGGTAGGAAAAGGCGGCGATGGTCGGCACCTTGGCGACGAGCCGCTTGATCTGCATCATGCGGTTCTCGCCGTCGTCGACCTGATTCGCCTCCGGGTAAAAAGTGGAGAGGGCCGCGACTGTGCTGATGAACATGCCCATCGGGTGGGCGTCATAGCGGAACGCCTGCATGAGCGTCTTGATATTCTCGTGCAAAAAGGTGTGATAGGTAATGTCGTGCACCCACTTGCTCAGTTGGTCCTCGGTCGGCAGCTCGCCAAAGAGGGTCAGGTACGCGACTTCGAGGAACGTGCACTGCTCGGCCAACTGATCGATCGGATAGCCGCGATATTCCAGAATGCCCTTGTCGCCATCGATAAAGGTAATGGCGCTGCGGGTCGAGGCAGTGTTGGTGAACGCCGGGTCGTAGGTCATCAACCCGAAATCTTCGGCGTCGACCTTTAACTGGCGAATATCCATCGCCTTGATGGTCCCGTCCTGAACGGGCACCGTAATGGTTTTGCCCGTCCGGTTATCGGTAATGGTGAGGGTATTCTCTGACATTGAGAAGCTCCTTTAGGCTTGATAGGGGATCACGCACATTCTCGCGCGGATCCCCATGAAACACAAACGATTAGCGCCATTCGCCGGCGAGCGCTTCCTCGACCGGCTGGGCAAGTAGATACTCGTAGGCCGACAGGGCGGCCTTGGCCCCTTCGCCGATGGCGACGAGGACCTGCTCGGCATAGACATCCGTCACATCGCCCGCGGCAAAAATGCCGGGAGTCGAGGTGTGGTTGTGGGCGTTGATCTTGATGCGCCCGTTCTCATCGCAATCGACCAGCTCCGAAATGAACCCGCTCACACCCTGCAGGCCCAGCTCGACAAAGATGACATCGGCGGTTACCTCGCGCTCATCCCCCTCCTTTTCAATCGTGATACTACGGGCAAATTCGTCGCCGTTGACCTGGGTCACCCGGTAGCCCTCCAGAATCACGACGTTGGGAAGGGCGCGGAGGTGCCGGCCGATGACCCCGTCGAGTTGGCCATGGTTCGGGGCGATCAAAGTCACCCGGCGGGCAATCCGGGCGAGCTCGGTGGCCGCGCGCAACGCATCCTCGCCCGAGCCCACCACGACAGTCACGCGATCGACAAAGAGCGAGGCATAGCTGATGGTGCTATAGCAGAGGCCGCGCATCATATATTCCTTTTCGCCCGGGACGTTCAGGCGCTCCCCTTTGGCGCCCGTGGCGACGATGAGCGCTTTGGCGCTGTACTCGCGCCCCCCTTTGACCAGCACGGCATAGCCGCCGGGAATGCTCTCGACCTTTTCGACCTCGTCCATGACCCGCGTAAAGTAAAGATACTCGAGCTCGTTCACAAACCGGTTGACCATCTCTTCGCCGTTAATGACGAGGTGATGCTCGACATTCGGCAACTGCAGGCGCCAGTTAGTCTTGCCGCCGAGGTTTTGCGCAATCAGGAGCATGTTGAGCCGCTTGCGCAGCGCATAGACGGCGGCCGTCAGCCCGGCCGGCCCGCCGCCCAGAATGATCAGATCGTACATGGTTCCTCCTATTTAATCCGCCGCGGCAATAAATCCATCCTTCATCATCATCTCGGTCAGGTCCCGTGAGCCCTTGATGATGCGCCCGGCCAGCTCGTACTCTTGCGCGTACGTCAGGACCTTGCGGGCGAGGCCCTGCTCGACCGCTTTGGCAGCGACGGCGGCCGCCTCACGCGGAAAGACCTCCCACTCGTCCATGGTCGGCGTAATGTAATCCGGGTCCAGCCCCTTTTTCGCGGCCATATCGGCGAGCGCCGTGGCGGCGGCGATGCACATCTCGTCTGTAATGGTCTTGGCGCGCACGTCGAGCGTGCCGCGGAAAATGCCAGGGAACCCCAGCGAGTTGTTCACCTGGTTCGGGAAATCCGAGCGCCCGGTCGCGACAACGGCGGCGCCCGCCTCTTTGGCTTCCCAGGGCCATATTTCCGGGATGGGATTGGCGCACGCAAACACAATCGCGTCCCGCGCCATCGTCTCGACCCATTCCTTGTGGATGACATCGGGGCCGGGTGTCGAGAGCGCAATCAGGACATCCGCGCCGCGCATCGCCTCGGGAATCCCGCCCGCCCGGCCTTCGGCGTTCGTGATCTGGCAGAGGCGCCACTTGTCCACAAACTCGGTCTTGCGCAGTTCAATATCCGTGCGGCCCTTGTGCAAGATACCTTTGCTATCGACCATCGTACACAACGCCGGCGTGGCCCCATACGCAAAAATCAAGCGCGAGCACGCCACGTTGGAAGCGCCGCAGCCGACAAATGTGATGCGAACGTCGGATATTTTCTTGCCGACCAGCTTGACGGCGTTGATCAGGGCCGCGAGGGTCACGGTCGCCGTCCCCTGCTGGTCATCGTGCCAGACGGGAATTTCCGCCTGGGCGCGGAGGGTGTCGAGGATGCGGAAACACTTGGGTTGGGACAGGTCTTCGAGGTTGATGCCGCCAAAGCCCGGCTGGAGGATCATCACCGTCTCGATAATCCGGTCCGGGTCCTTGGTGCCGAGCATAATCGGCCAGGCATCCACGCCGCCCAGGTACTTGTAGAGCAGCGCCTTGCCCTCCATGACCGGCAGGCCCGCTTTGGGGCCGATGTCGCCCAAGCCGAGCACGCGGGTCCCATCCGAGACCACCGCGACCGTATTCCATTTGTTGGTCATCTCGTAAGCCAGGTCCGGGTTGGCCTCGATCGCTTTGCAGGCGGCGGCGACGCCGGGAGTGTACCAGATGGCGAAATCATCGAAATCGCGCACGCGGCAGCGGAGCGCGGTCTGGATTTTCCCCTGGTAAAAGGGGTGCAGCCGCATGGCATCGGCGGCCGGCTGTTTGGCTTTGGCTAACAGTTCTTCTTTGGTTACTTGCGGGGCTTGCATCAGCATGATTGTCTCCTCTTTGAGAAAATCGATAAACCTTGAGCGATAGCAGAGGCGCTAAGAATCCAGCGCCATGAGATAGTCGTGCATCGCCGTGGCGGCGCGAAACGCCGCGGCCACCGCGGTCACAACCAGGTCCGGTCCTGTGACATCATCGCCGCCGGCATACACGCCGGGACGGCTCGTTCGTCCGGTCGCTTGATCCGCCGTAATCAAGCCCCAATCGTGGGTCTTTAGTTCCGGCGTCGTCTTGACGATCGTTTCATCCGGCCAATAGCCCAGGGCGAGTATGACCGTATCCACCGGCACGGTGAATTCCGAGCCGGGCATCGGCACGGGGCGGGGACGCCCGGATTTATCCAGGTCGCCCAACTGCATCCGCTGTAATTCCATCGCGCGCAGGCGGCCCGCCTCGTCCCCGATAAAGCGCGTCGGCGCAACCAGGTACTCGATGCGGACGCCCTCTTCGATGGCGTGCTGGCGCTCGCGGCGCGAGCCCGGCATTTCGGCCTCGGTGCGCCGGTAATAGCAGACGACATCCTTCGCCCCCAGCCGCAGCGAAGTGCGCAAACAATCGGTCGCCGTATCGCCGCCGCCAATCACCGCCACGCGCTCCCCGACGTCAATCATCCCCTGATAATCGGCCGGTACGAGCTCCGGGGGCGGGCTGTTGCGGACGAGAAATTCGCCCGCCTGGTAAATCCCCTTGAGCTCGACGCCCGGCGCTTTGAGCTTGGCGTCGACATTCGCGCCGACGCCGACAAAAACCGCGTGAAAGCCGGACTCGAAAAGCTTGTCGATGGTGAGGTTCTTGCCGATGCGGGTATTGCAGACAAAGGTGATGCCGAGGCTCTTGAGATACTCGACTTTGTCAATCACCAGCGATTTGGGCAGTTTGAAATTGGGGATGCCGTAAAGCAGCAGGCCGCCGGGGTACGGGGCCGCCTCGTATACCGTGACGGCGTGACCGAGCCGCGCCAGTTTTTCGGCGACGGCCATGCCGGCCGGGCCGGCGCCGACGACCGCGACCTTTTTACCGGTGGGGGGCGCAACCTCGCCGCGGGGCCACCCTTCGTTCGTGCGTTGGTAATCGGCAACGAACATTTCCAGCTTGCCGAGCGACGGCGCCCAGTAGCGCCGTTCCAGCACACACGCCCCTTCGCACAGGCGTTCCTGCGGGCAGACGCGCCCGCAAATCTCGGGAAAGATGCTCGTCTGGCGATAAACGTTCGCGGCCTCGATCAATTCGCCCTGCGAGATCAGCCACATGGCCAGGGGAATGTCGTTATGCAGCGGGCAGGCCTGGGCGCAGGCGGCCGGTTGCGGACACTGCATGCAGCGGCTCGCTTCCGCCATCGCCATGTCTACATCGTAACCGAGGACCACCTCGTAGAAATCGCGTACGCGTTCCCAGGGCTCACGCTCCGGGTACGGAATCCGCCCCAGCTTGAGCCGCTCTTTGCGTCCCGCCGAACGTTCAGGGCTATCGTACATTCTTCCTCCCTCTCCTTTGAGGGTGCTCGTCACTCCTGGTTCTCGTCATAGAGAACTCGGCCTCTTCCGGCTAGACCGATTGGACTTGCTTGAGACCCGGAAAGAACTGGCGGACGGTGCCTTCGACCCAGCCGTGCAGCGTGTGCGGGGACAGGGGACAGCCCAGACACGCACCCGACATTTTGATCTGGAGCGTCTCACCGTCGAATGCAATCATCTTGACGGCGCCGCCGTGATAGTATTCGATATAGGCGCTGATCGTATCGACCAGGGCTCGCATCCGTTCCTCCTCGGTCGCAGTCACGGGCAAACCATTTAAATCAGGACCTCGCGTGAGGGGATTTGAACTCATACTCTCTCCTTTGATCGCCCCCCGCAGGGGACGACCTGGCCGATTGATACACCGTGTCAGGAATCGAGCGTAGCACCCATTGGTGTTTAATTGTGTTTACGTACGGTTACAATCAGGTCATTCCACTCAACCTACGCGCGGTGACCGCCTGGATCGGCGCAGGGGCGGGCAGAATCGCGGTGGGCTTGTTACGCCGTTCCGGAATGAATGTGACCGCCGGCGAAAACGGCAAAGTGAGCGGGATTGCAAGAGCCATCCGCCGGTGGAAGAGGCGCGCTCCCCGCCGGAGGATGGCTTGAAGAACCTGAGGCCCCGGGCCTATTACTGGACCAATAGTTTTTCGATGCGCGCCTGGAGCGCGTCCTGCGGAATCGGCCCGATCCAATTCGCATAGGGTCGCCCGCTCGCATCCATACCGCTCAAGAGCTTGCCCTGGCGGGTAATGAAATAAGTTTCGGGCACGCCGGTAATGTGATATGCGCCAGAGACGTTGGATTTGAGATCAGGGCCGTTCGGATAAGTAATCTTGAATTCGGTCAGGTACTTGCGGGCCTCGGATTCGGTGTCCACATAATCGACGCCGACCACCATCACACCCTGGGTGCGATACTGCTCCCACGCCGCCTGGAGGCTCGGCGCCTCTTCGCGGCAGGGCGCACACCAGCTCGCCCAAAAGTTTAGCACAACCGGCTTGCCTTGTAAATTCGCGAGGTTAACCGCCTGACCGTCAAAGGTGGTCAATTCAAAGGCGGGTGCGCTGCCGGTCGCGAGGGCGGGCTGCCCAACCTGCACCAACCGCGAGCCGAACACAAAAAACAGGATGACGATGACGACAATCGCCGTCCCAAAGATCAGGCGCGTGTTCCCGCGCGCCGGCGCGAGCGGTTGAACAGACACACTTTCATCCAGATTGCCGCTCACGGTTGCTTGTGGGTCAAGAGGCGAGCGGGTCACGGTGGCTTGATTCATTCGCGGTCCCTCATTTCCAGCTCGCGCGCGATTCGCTCGGCATACTCGGGGGAAACCGGCGGCACGGTTGCCGGCGCGCCGGCCCCTGCGACGGCCGGGCGGCGGCGGAGCCAGCCGCGCATCATCGCAAACACCAGGATTGCGCCAAGCAGGAGAATCGTCGCCGGCAAGAGATAGGCGCCGAGGTTGAACCCTTGCGGAGGCGGCGCGCCCAGAACGCGGTCGCCATACTGGTCGATAAAGTACTGGCGAATCTGCTCCTCACTCTGGCCCGCCTGGAGCTTTTCGATAATGAGGTTGCGCCACTGCTCGCAGGCCTGTGTCTCACAGACATCCAGCGGCACGCCGACGCACACCGGACAGTAGAGGCTCTTGGCGATGCGCTCCATCCGGTTCACAAGGTCCGGGGCCGTCGTTGGCTGCTGGGCGCGGGCGGGCGGTGGGGTCAGCAGGAGCAGCGCCGTCAACGTGGCGAAAAAAGCCAGCAGACTCAAACCTCGCATCCGGTTCCAGTTCTCTGGTCGTGCCATCTTATTTTTCCTCTTGCAACTCGCGGATTCGCTGCTGCACCGCCCGACTGCGGCGGTAGAGCAGTGCGCCATAACCGACGAGCACAATGGCAATGAGCGCATAAGCGATCTCGAGATTGACCATTATGCAACCTCCCTTTCCTGCAACGCCGCCAACTGGTCGCGCTTTTCTTCGAGCCGCACGCGGACCAGCATCAACCACGCATACAGGAGCGTAAAGCTCAACAGGCAGACCATGAGCGTTATCACCATAGGGCGCTCCAGGCCCCCCTCCGAGCCGACCAGCAGCGTCGGGTGCATGGTGCGCCACCAGGTCACCGACAGGTAAATGATCGGCACATCCATAAAGCCGATGATGCCAAGCACGGCGGCCATGCGCGCGCGCCGCGTATCGTCCACGGCCGAGCGGAGCATCAGATAGCCGATATAGATGAGCCAGAGGACCAGGGTGGTCGTCAGGCGCGCATCCCAGACCCAGAAGGTGCCCCAGGCCGCCTTGGCCCACAACGGCCCGGTCAGGAGGACGAGGGTGGTAAAGACGACGCCGATTTCCGCGGACGAGCGCGCCAGCGCATCCCATTTCGGATCCCGCTTGAGCAGGAACAGGATGCTGCCGATAAAGACAACAAAAAAGGCGAGAAAGCCGACCCAGGCGCTCGGGACGTGAAAGTAGAAAATGCGCTGAGCGTCGCCCATCGTCCGTTCGGTCGGCGCATACCAGAGCGCCATATAGAGGCCCACCGCGATGTTGAGCAGCGCAAGGGGCGCCAGCACACGCAAAATGCGCCCGGCGGCGCCGTCTTCCAGAATCTTCCAATAGCGAATCTGCTTTTCAACCGGCGCGCTTGAATCGGCGCGCAGCGGGAGCGAAATTGTCGAGTTCATCCATTACCCCTTCATGCGGAAACCAGCTTGTTGCCACAGGTCGGGCAAAAGCGATCGTCGGCCAGCACCCTGGCATTGCATTTAGGACACGTCGCCTTGCCGGCGCCTGCCGCCGCCTTTTTCGCACTGCCGTTACCGCGTTTGGCCTGCGCGGCGGCCAGTGCATCCATTTTTTGCAGGACCTCGGCCGCCTTGAGGTCATAGCGCGCCTTCATCTGTTGATAATCGTGCTCGGAGAGCTTACCCGTGTCATAGTCGAACTTGAGATCTCGCAGGGCGTCAAAGACCGCGCTGCGCTGGCTCGTCAGACCTTCAAGCCGTTCATCGCCATTTGTCGCCGCCTCGTACTGGTACAGCTCTGCATTCACGAGCGGGTAACCAATCGCCAGAATGACCGCAAAAACGAGGAGGGCCATCAATATTACTGTCATGATTTTTGTGCTCCTACACCTTGGCCCCGGCCAGGGTCTCCTGCGCCTGGATGCGCGCGAGCTGGCGCGCCTCGCTCTGGTCAGGCAGCATGGTAATGACCGTGCCCAGGACAAAGACGATAAAGCCGATCCAGAGCCAGACGACGAGCGGATTGATAATCGCCTTGATCGTCGCGCTGCCGTCGTCGGCCCAGCCCGCCAGAATCAGATAGAGGTCCTCACGCGCGGTGGTCCGCACATCCACCTCACTGGTCATCTGGTCGGCGGCCGGATAATACGCCTTGGCAGGGTGCATGGTCGCAATCTGTTGACCACCCTGCAAGACGGCGATGCTGGACGTAATCCGCTGGCTGTTCTCACCCTGCACCATATTGAGCTGGTCAAAGCGGAGGGTGTAATCGCCGATCTGGACGGTCTCGCCTGGTTTCAGGTTCTGCTGAATGTCGGTCTGGTAAAAGGTCGAGCCGACGATGCCAATGACCGCGAGCACAATGCCGAGATGGACGATATAGCCACCATAGCGCCGCCGGTTCTTGTTGACCAGTTTGTAACCCGCGATCGGGAGAATCTCTTTGTACTGGCGACTGCGAGTCGCAATCCCCCGGTAAAACTCGAACACGACGGTCGAGAGGACGAACAGGCCGGCGCCAAAACCCATCAGGCCAAACGCGTCGCGAATGCCGACGACGACGAGGGCGGCAATCGCGACGACGGACATGAGCACAGGCCATCTAAAGTTGCGCACGAGATTCTCGGTCGAGGCGCGCCGCCAGCCGATGAGCGTGCAGAGCCCCAACAACACAATCAGCGCAAAAAAGATCGGCCCGTTGACCTGGTCAAAGAACGGGGCCGCGACCGAAATCTGCTTGCCTGTAAAGACCTCGCTGATCATAGGGAAAATAGTGCCCCACAAGGTCGCAAAGGCAAGACCGATCAAGAGCAGGTTGTTCAAAAGGAAGGTCGCTTCGCGCGAGATGATGGACTCCATCTCGTTCTCTTCGTGCAGCAGATCCAGCCGGGTGTAGAGCAGATAGAGAAAGGCGACGAGGACCAGGCCCATAAAGCCGAGGAAATAGGGGCCCAGGGTGCTGACCCCAAAGGCGTGCACGGATTGGACGACGCCGCTGCGGGTGAGGAACGTTCCCAGAATGGACAGGATGAACGTGAGCATGACGAGAACGAGGTTCCAGACCTTGAGCATCCCGCGCTTTTCCTGGATCATGATGCTGTGCAAATAGGCGGTGCCGGTCAGCCACGGAATGAGCGCGGCGTTTTCGACCGGGTCCCAACCCCAATAACCGCCCCACCCCAGCTCGACATACGCCCAGCGCATGCCAAAAAACAGACCGAGCGACAGAAAGATCCAGGAGAACAACGCCCACCGCCGGGTCGTGCGAATCCACACGTCATTCAGCTTGCCGGTGACCAGCGCGGCCAGCGCAAAGGCGAAGGGGACTGCGAAACCGACATAGCCCATGTACTGGGTGATCGGGTGGATGAACATCCCCGGATTTTGCAAGAGCGGGTTGAGCCCCTGCCCATCCAGCGGGGCCGAATCGAGCAGCTTGAACGGGCTGCTCGTAAAGATCAGGAGGACGAAAAAGAACCCTTCCGTCAGCGCGAGGAACGAGATCACATAGGGGATAAGCGCACGATTCTGCTCGCGGTTCTGGACGATGGAAATCGCCGCAAAGAGCGAGAGCAACCAGACCCAAAAGAGGAGCGAGCCTTCCTGCCCGCCCCAGAGCGCCGAGATGGTATACAAAAGCGGTTGGGCGCGGCTGACGTGATTGGCGACGTACTCAAGCCGGAACTCGCCCGTGATCAGAGCAAATTCGAGAATGCCGACGGCGAGCGTCGTCAAGCCCGCGAGGACAAAGATTCCGTTCCTGGCACTGGCGAGGAATTCAGGCCGCTTTTTCAGCGTACCGAACAACGCAGCGCCCATCGTATAAACCGCGATCACCAAACCCAGGATGAGCGCGACAAAGCCTACATCGGCGAATTGCCAGGTTGCCATCATCAGCCCCTTGTGTTAAAGGTAAACAGGTAGACAAGGAAACAAGTATACAGGTCCAGTATAGGAGAAGCGGGCGCAGGGCAACAGGGCCGTACATCCCGTACCGCCCATGGCATGTGACCCCTTGCCCGGTCTACCGGCCTACCGGTCTACCAATCTATTGACTTGTCTGTTGGTCTTGATATTTGGAAGGACACTTGACAAGGATATTGTCCGCCTGGAACACCCCGTTCGCATCGAGACGCCCTTCGGCGACGACGCTCTCACCCGTCTTGAGCGTATCGGGCGCGACGCCGCGATAGACGACGGGCAGAACGGTGTCTCCATCCTTGAGGTTGAATTTCAGTTCCAGTGTCCGTTGATTGAGGTCAATGCTCGACTGGTCCAGCGGTCCATTGATGCGCACATTCTGTCCGATCATCTTGCTCTGCTGCGCGTTGAATTCCTTGAGCGTATAGTAATAGACCGTGTTGGACTGAAAGCTGTTAAAGGTGACGTACGCGAGGACGGCGAGAATAATCAAACCACCTGCGAAATATTTGACTGCCCCGCTGCGTGGCCGCGACGTGGGCCGCGCATCTCGTGACGCAATCAGGTTTTCCATCGTACACTCCTTTTAGAGAATCGTGCTACACCGCGATAGTGTGCGGCTCATTGCTACGCGGGGAATGCCCGAGGCGGATCAATCGATCCAGCAGCGCGGGCTTGAATCCCGTCACATCACAGAACTGGGCCAGGTTCCTTTCCGTCTGCTTGAGCTGAAAGATGACCGCGGCAGCCATGGTTGCAAACAGGCCCAGAATAATCAACAGGTCTTCCGACAGGTGCACCCGCGAATACATTCCCAGGACCCCGAGCGTTTCGCCGCACCAGACGAGCGGATAACCGGCAAAGGCGACCATCCCTTCGCTTTTCGCCCACTCCTTGTCCTTGACCCCCGGATCGTTCAACACATCGTTCGTAATATGGGGAGCCGCCTGCACATAGATCTTGTCGATCTTGCTCCCCTGCCCGACAGCGATGCGGGACCGGGACCCATCTAGTCGGGTATACTGCCCGCGGCTGGTCTTGAGAACCAACGTCGTTTTCGTATCGTCGATCAGCCAGATCCGGGCAAAGGCCGCATCCAGATCGTCGACACAAAACTGGGCAAGCGCATCAAGCAAGTCCTCGCGGCTCAGCGGCTTGGCCGACAGATTTTGAAGGAGTTGATTGAGGGCGATTGCCCATTCCTTACAGGTACTCATAAAATTCTCCTTCAAGGACGCGGATTATATTCATTGCCCAGAGCCAGTCAAACATCCCAAGGATACGCGCCCCGATTTCCAAGCTTAGAATACGGATTGCAGGTCCAAATCAAGTCCAAATTGGGTCCAAGAATTGTGGTTTTCGTGAAATCAGTAACAATGTCCTATAAAAGCGCGGGACAAAACGGCAGGTTGGAAAGCGGATTGAGCCGAGTAGGTGGTGGGAGTATAATTGGAGTGTTTCAAGCAATTCCGCCTATCGTGCAGAGCGTACAGCAAGAGTCATAGAGAAATTCATGAAAAAGCAGGTTTACATCGCCTATACCGGCGGGACAATCGGGATGCGACGGACCGCGCACGGGTACGCGCCAGCATCCGGCTTTTTGCAACAGCAGATGCTGGTCATGCCAGAGCTCGCGGACCCGGTCATGCCGAAATTCGTCATCAACGAATACGCCCCGCTCCTCGACTCGTCCAACATGGTCGCCGCGAACTGGATCGAGATCGCCGAGGACATTCGCCGCCATTACGACGACTATGATGGGTTTGTGGTCATCCACGGCACAGACACGATGGCCTATACCGCGTCCGCCCTCCCCTTTATCCTGCAAGGGCTGCACAAGCCGATCGTCGTGACCGGCTCGCAGATTCCGCTCTGCGAGGTGCGCAGCGACGGACGGCATAACCTCCTCACCAGTCTCCTCATCGCCGCCTACAGTGAAATCCCGGAGGTCTGTTTGTTCTTTGGGACCAAGCTCTTGCGCGGCTGTCGCGCCGTCAAGGTGAACGCCGACGGGCTCGACGCCTTCGAATCGCCCAACTATCCACTGCTCGGGCAGGCGGGGGTCGAGATCACCCTCTATCGCGAGCGCGTACTCCAACCCGGCGGCGGGCCGGGCCCGCTCAACGTCAAGCCGCTGACGGGCGCGGTGGTGGGGACGCTCGGCATTTTTCCCGGCATCTCGGCAGAGGTGGTGCGAAACACTCTTATGCAACCGCTTCAGGGACTGGTTCTCGAAACCTACGGCGCCGGGAATGCCCCCGACAAGGACCCGGCGCTGACCGCGGCGCTGGCCGAGGCGACGGCGCGCGGCGTTGTCGTCGTCAACTGTACCCAGTGCTTGATCGGCGGGGTGCGGATGGGGACGTATGCCACCGGCTCGGCGCTGGCCCGCGCCGGCGTCATCAGCGGGTACGATATGACGCGCGAGGCCGCGCTATCCAAACTCTTTGTGCTATTTAGCTCAGGCGCGACACCGGACGAGGTCAAGGCGCAGATGCAGGTATCGCTCTGTGGAGAACTGACGCGCCAGGAGCCGGGCCCGGCGGAGCATGCGCCGGTGCACCCGGTGAACGCGTAAAATTAATGCCATTTTGAAACCCGCGTGCATACCGAATTTTGACCTTGCGGTGCGAGAATTCGGCACAACCTGGAGGTTTTTTGATATGAGCGACAATCAACCGAATGAGGGCCGGGCGTCCGATCAACTGGCGTTGAACGGTGAAACATCCGGCGATACGC
>JBAVQS010000293.1:0-4688 GCA_049694275.1 Anaerolineae bacterium
AATTCGGGTATCGTTGGCATGGGCATTCCCTCCCAGGCTCAGGATACTCCCGCTGTCCGTTCATGCCAAATCCTTGGGCGAGACCCAATGCCGACACTGGTCGGTTTGAGGCGAAGCTTCATTAGTACTTCCTGAATTCTTTTTGCCTCGATGAACACCCGATTCTCATTCGTAGGTGCAAGCGCGTAGTCAACTTTTGTACTGCTCAAAATGTATTCCGGCTTGACTTCATCAATATTGAACGGATCCCAACCGAGCATCGCCAACACAGGCAAGATGATTCCTTGCTTACTTGCAGCTTCGTCAGAAAAGATCACTTGTCTTCTTGGGTTCGCCCTCAGAGATTCGATAAAATTACAGATTTTGTCTTTCATTGGAATAGGCCTGCCTTCTCATTAAATTCTCTTTACGGGTCGCGATTAGGGCAACCCGGCCTGTCGAATATTACAGCATGAAAACGCAAGCACCTGCCACCGACACGCGAACGTGTCAAACGGCAGGTGCGCTTGTCGTCATGGCTTGAGGTTCTCCATGTTTTATCCACCCTCTCAGCTTTGTGTTAATCGGAATCGAGCGGAATATTAACCATTTAATATCGATCGGATCCGGAAACCTCAAACTATGTCCATTTTAGTCTTTCAGGGTGATCTTATTTTAACACTCTTGCCACGCGCCATAAAAGCTTCCCT
Organism: Anaerolineae bacterium; assembly: GCA_049694275.1. Lineage (GTDB taxonomy): Bacteria > Chloroflexota > Anaerolineae > UBA4142 > SHND01 > JBAVQS01. The sequence continues at coordinate 690 of JBAVQS010000293.1, forward strand.
TATGAAAGGAAACGTTCGTATTCATCGTGTCCACCAATCCAGAACCACGTCACCGTATCGCCCTCCAGAAAACCAATCGCCCGATACCCGCGCGTAACTCTTGCCGACCAGATATTCTCTTCGCGGTTGATACATTTAAACTGTAACGATGGATGATAGGGGTTTTCGGACCAAAGGCGGTACGCTTTTCTGGCTCTTGATTTAACATCCTCGGCCAAAGAAGCATAGTGAGCCCAGAAAGAGGGCAGGCTCCTGGACTTCATAGCCGATCATAATCCATTGGTTTTGCCTTGCCCTCGGCTGTTTCCTGTTTAGCCCGTCGAGCCGCTGCAACAAGTTGGGCTTGAGTCCGATTGAACTCCTCATCCCATTCTCTTTCATCTTGAAGATCCAGCAGGTAATCACGCAGATGCTCAACCACTTGATCCTGGACAGGGTCAGGCAAGGATTCCAGCATCTGGACGACAGTTGCAATCGAGGTAGAGGACATGTCTCTTATTTCCCTTCTATATCACTTACTACGCTGAAAGTATAGCACAAAAGCTGCTCTCTTGATGTTTTTTACTATCCCCTCCACATCAACTTCATCCGGCATGGCCGCAGATTTGCGTGGCCGGCGTGCCGAGGTGCGAGATTTGCCCACTTCAAGGTGTCGGATCGGCGATCTTTGGAAACGCCAGTCAGGTAGACGCAGGAGGCGCCTTCGCGTCTATTTGCATTCTTGACCGAATGCTTATGCAAGCGTAGAATTGAAACAGAGAAATCGTTTGCGGCATAGATCGCGGCCGCAGGCGTCTCGCATCTAACTGGAGGCAAACTTTGTCGCTTTATCGTGGCGGGGGTAGGGGGGGGCGCGATATAACGCCGCCGGTCGATTGGGAGGAGATTTTTCGGCGGCAGCCGCGAAATTTACGCCGCCCTCTCTTGATTGGCGCCGCGCTGGTCTTGTTCTTGGTTCTATTCCTGGTTGGACCTAACCTGTACACCGATTACCGTTGGTTCCAGGAGCTCGGTTTCGCCTCTGTCTTTACCATCACCCTGCAGGCGCGCATCGTCCTCTTTCTGATTGCCGCGGTCGCGTTCTTTATTTTCTACGCCCTCAACCTGGTGATTGCGCGGCGCGTGACGCCGCGTATCAACGACGAGTCTTCGCGACTGGCGCGCATCGCGGCCTTCGCCGGCCGCTCCATAACCTTTTTGCAGATCCTCGTCGGGCTTGGGCTGGCCGTTATCTTTGGCCTCATCGCGCAAGCGGATTGGCTCATGTTTTTGCGCTATTTGCATCCCTCGCCCTTTGGCAGCGCTGATCCGATTTTCCATCAGGATATTGCCTTTTACGTATTCACGCTGCCGGTCTATCAGTTCCTCATTACCTGGCTGAGCGGCGCCGTCGTCCTTACCGCGCTGGTGACCGGCGGGACGTACGCGCTGCGGCTAGGACGCTTGTCGTGGCCCCCTGCCGTCAAAGCACATCTCGCCGTGCTTGGCTTGCTCTTTCTCGCGCTGAACGCGTGGAGCTATCAGCTCGCGGTCTATGGGCTGGTCTATTCCACGCGCGGCGTGGTTTTCGGCGCGAGCTACACCGACGTCAACGCGCAGTGGCCCGCCTACAATGTGCTCACAGTGCTCACGCTGGCGCTTGCCGTGCCGCTGCTCGTCAATATCTTTTCGCGCAGGCTCAAAGCTCTCGGCATTGCGCTGGCGGTGTGGGGCGCCGCCTGGATTCTGCTGGGCGGAATCTATCCCTTGATCATGCAGAATTTCCTGGTCAAGCCGAGTGAGTTCAGCAAAGAGCAACCCTACCTTGCGTATAACATCGCGCTAACACGGCAGGCATACGCGCTGGACGGAATCCAGGAGAGCGATTATCCCGCGAACGACGCGCCGACGACGGCCGATATTCAAAATAACAGCGACACGATCAACAACATTCGTTTGTCAGATTATCGCCCGCTGCTGCAAGCCTACAATCAAATCCAAACGATCCGCACCTATTATGATTTCCACGACGTCGACGTCGACCGCTACACGATCAACGGCCAGTATCGCCAGGTGATGTTGAGTGGGCGCGAACTGGCAACGTCCAAATTGACGGACACCGCCCAGACCTGGGTCAATCTGCGTCTGCGGTACACGCACGGGTACGGCGCGGTCTTGAGTCCCGTCAACGAATTCACGCCGGACGGTCTCCCCAATCTGCTGCTCAAAGACATTCCGCCGGTCGGCGAGATTCCAGTCACCCGCCCGGAGATTTACTATGGCGAGGAAACAAACGACTATGTTTTCGTCAAGACGAAGGATCAAGAATTCGATTACCCGAAAGGCCAGGACAATGCCCTTACGACGTACGCAGGTACCGGCGGCGTTCCCATCGGCTCGCTGTTTGATCGCCTGATATTTGCGCTGCACTTTGGCGATGCCAACATCCTGTTCACCGATGCGCTCACGGCGGACAGTCGCATCATGTTCAATCGAGAAATTCAGACACGCGTCAGCCGCGTTGCGCCGTTCCTGCTGTTCGACAGCGATCCGTATCTCGTCATCGCCGATGGAAAACTCTACTGGATGCAGGATGCCTACACCTATACCGGCAGCTATCCTTTCAGCGAGCCGTACGCCGAAGGGCTGAATTACATTCGCAACTCAGTCAAGGTTGTGATCGATGCTTACAATGGAACGACGACGCTCTACGTCACCGACGCGAACGAGCCGCTCATCAAGTCGTATGGCGAGATTTTTCCCGAGCTTTTCAGGTCAATCGATCAGATGCCCGCGTCGATCCGCGCGCACGTCCGCTACCCTGAAATGTTCTTTACCATTCAAGCCTCGATGTACCAAACCTATCACATGACGGACCCGCAGGTGTTCTACAATAAGGAAGACCTGTGGGCAATTCCGAACGATACCTCCGGCGCACAGCCGCAGGCGATGGAGCCGTACTATATCATCATGCGTTTGCCGGGCGACGCCAAGGAAGAGTTCATGTTGATGCTTCCGTTCACGCCCGCCAAGCGTCAGAACATCGTGGCGTGGATGTCGGCCAAGAGCGATGGGGCGGATTACGGCAAGCGGCTGGTGTATCGATTCCCGAAAGACAAATTGGTTTATGGGCCGGAGCAAATCCACGCACGCCTGAATCAAGACCCGACGATTTCCTCACAGGTGACTTTGCTCAACCAAAGCGGGAGCAGCGTGCTCTGGGGAAATCTGCTGGTGATTCCGATCCAACAGTCCTTGATCTACGTTCAGCCGATGTATCTGCTCGCGGAGCAGAGCCAGATTCCGCAGTTGAAATACGTCGTCGTCGCTACGGCCAACTCGGTGGTGATGCAGCCGACGTTAGCCGGCGCGCTCACGCGTGTTTTCTCCGGGCTGGGCGCGCCCCCGACGACCGCGCCCATCGGTACAACCACAACTCCTGGCGCAACGATCCCCACGACTAGCCCTGACATCGCCGCACTCGTCGGCCAAGCAAACGATCACTACAACAAAGCGCAGGAGGCTCTCAAAATCGCGGATTGGACAACGTATGGCGCGGAGATGAAAGCGCTCCAGCAAGTTCTAAATCAGTTGGCACAAGCGACGGGGCAAGGATCGCCGCATTAACAGAATAAACCGCCTAAAACCTTAGCATCTCGCAAGTCGGGAAAGGTGTGGTTCTGTAACACTCACATCGCAGCTAATGAGGATGCCTGCACGTTCACCGACCCTACCGGGTCGCTCCACACATGTAAGCAGATCAACCAAGTCTCGTACATGTTGGTTCGGCATCACCCGCCACATCAATCTTATTCGGCATAGCCGCGAGATTTGTATCGCCGACGCGCCGCGGTGCGAGATGTGCTCGCTGACGGATGTGTGCGAATATAATGACTCACCTTACGCACTCAGGCGAACAGGCCCCAGTTGCCGCAAGGCATCGAAAGCGACCTGGATCGCACGCATATAGAGTTTGGTCTTGAGCGCGAAATGGTTCAGTTTGGTGGCGACCTTTAACAA
>JBAVQS010000294.1:0-8599 GCA_049694275.1 Anaerolineae bacterium
CTGCACTCTGCAATTCCGAGCCGGCCCCGCCCCTCGTGCCCGCACCCGCGACTCCACCGGGCTTGCCTTCTCCAACAACTTGAGGGCAGGCAGTGTTACCGCGCCCCTAACCCGGTAAAGTAATACCATAGTCATATCCCCTGCTCCAACACCCACATCAGCTCTTCCTCTGTCAGCGTAATCGGATTGCCTTTCATGCTGCGGCTCAGCGCGCGCTGACCCAGGGCGGCGGCCGCGGAGGGGACCTCACGCACGACGCCGGCGCCAAAGAGGATGCGCGTGGCGGTGGCAAACTCGAAACGCATCAGCTCCATCCACTGTCATCCGGGAATATACTCGTATATCGCTGGCGTGTCCGCTCCTCCGCCATCATGGCCGGCGCAACCTCTGCCCATTTCTTGTAATGCGCCGTCTCGCGGTGCGCCGCTGCCGCTTCGGGCGAGCGATAAACCTCCCAGAGGACAAAGCGTGTGGGGTCATCCTCTTGCTGCACGACATCAAAACGGGCGCACCCCGGCTCTTGTACACTGCTGCGCGCATTTTCCAGCGTGACCCGCTTGAAGGCTTCGTGCTGGTCGGGCTTGACGTGGATAAAAACTTGAACGATAAACATCAGGGCTCCTTTCGAATCGGTCGGCTGCCCCCATCGTAAATGAACTTGGCCCCCAATGCAAGTGGCAATGCACAGCCGCGTAACAAAAACCCGCAAGCCGCGCCCGCGAAATCTGTGATATACTCGCCTGCAAATGGACCTGATTCCGCTCATCGCCCGGACCGTTGGCGTGCGCGCCACGCAGGTGGAAGCAACCGTTGGACTGCTGGACGCGGGCAACACCATCCCCTTTATTGCGCGCTATCGCAAAGAGGTGACCGGCTCGCTCGACGAAGAGCAGTTGCGCCGGATTGCCGAGCGCCTCACCTATTTGCGAAACCTCGACGAGCGCAAAAAAGCCGTGCTCGCCTCCATCGCCGAACAGGGCAAGCTGACGCCGGAACTGGAAGCAACACTCCGCAGCGCGGATACGCTCCAGTCGGTGGAGGACCTCTACCTGCCGTACAAGCCCAAGCGCAGGACGCGCGCCGCCATCGCGCGCGAGCGGGGGCTGCAACCGCTCGCCGACCTGATCCTCGGCCAGCCACCCCTTCGCGATTCCCCGGCCGCCCTTGCCGCGCCCTACCTCAAGGATGGGCTGACCGTGGAAGAAGCGTGGGCCGGGGCGCGGGATATTGCGGCTGAAGAGTTGTCGGACGACGCCGAACTGCGTGGGGCGGCGCGCGCACTGCTGCGAGAGCGGGGAACGCTGACCAGCAAGCCGGCCGACGCGGCCCAGGACCCGCGCAAGGTATTCGCCCAGTATTACGATTTCCAGTTTCCGATTGCGCGCCTGCGCCCACATCAGGTGCTCGCCCTCAACCGGGGTGAGGCGAGCGATGTCCTCAAGCTCCAGGTGATTGCCCCCGACGATGTAATCCTCGCCCGAATGGCGCAGAAATATCCGCCGAGCCCGCGCTGTTCCCTCGCCGAGCAGCTCAAGCTCGCCACGCGTGACGCGTACGATCGTTTGCTCCTGCCCGCCGTCGAGCGCGACGTGCGCCGGATGCTCGACGAGGAGGCGGATACGCATGCGACGCGCGTCTTTGCCGAGAACGTCCGTGCGCTCCTCTTGCAGCCGCCGATTCGGGGACATGCCGTCATCGGCCTCGACCCCGGCTTTCGCACCGGATGCAAAGTGGCGGCGGTGGACGCAACCGGCAAGGTTGTCGTCACGACGACCATCTATCCCCACGAGCCGCAAAAAGAGTGGGAGGCGAGCAAAGCGGTCCTGCGACGCCTGGTCCAGGCAACGGGCGCAGACCTGTTCGCCATCGGCAATGGAACCGCCTCGCGCGAGACAGAGCAGTTGGTAGCCGAGGTGATCGCAGAGGGCGCACACGCGCAGTATCTGATGGTGAGCGAAGCGGGCGCGTCGGTCTATTCCGCTTCCCCCCTCGCCCGCGCGGAACTGCCCGACCTGGATGTGACGCTGCGCGGCGCGGTATCGATTGCCCGCCGTGCGCTTGATCCGCTTGCCGAGTTGGTCAAGATCGATCCGCGCTCGATCGGCGTGGGACTGTACCAGCATGACCTGGAGGAAAAGCAACTGTCTGAGGCGCTGGACGCCGTCGTCGAATCGGTGGTGAACGCAGTGGGGGTGGATGTGAATACCGCCTCGCCCGCCCTGCTGCAATATATCGCGGGCATTGGGCCCAAGCTGGCCGGGGCGCTCGTCGCCTACCGCGAAGCGAACGGCGCGTTTCCTGACCGCGCGGCGCTCCGCAAGGTCAAGGGCCTGGGTCCCAAAGCCTTTGAGCAAGCCGCGGGATTCCTGCGCGTGACCGAAGGCAAAGAGCCGCTCGACCATACGGCGATCCACCCCGAATCCTACCCGGTCGTTCGCAATCTCCTCGCGCTCATGGATGCCACCGGACAAGAGCGTGACCTCGCCGCGCGCGTTGCCACCCTGCGACAGCAAAACTCGATGCAAGACCTGGCCGCGCTGGTCGGATGCGGGGTCCCGACGCTTGCCGACATTCTCGACCAGCTCGCGCGACCGGGCCGCGATCCGCGCGAGGAACTGCCCAAGCCGCTCTTGCGCCGCGACGTGTTCAAGATGGAAGACCTCAAGCCCGGGATGACGCTCAAGGGAACCGTGCGGAATGTGGTCGACTTTGGCGTGTTTGTGGATATCGGGGTCAAGACCGAAGGGCTCGTACACAAGAGCCAGATGCGCGGCGCGGCGGCCGGACAGTTGGCCGTCGGAAACGTCGTCGACGTGGTGGTGCAGACGGTCGACGTCGAGCGTGGGCGCATCGGCCTTGCACTGCCGGGGAATAAATAGGATTTCTGACAGATTGCGGTATAATTGCAGTACATGAACATTGTTGTTTTACCCATGGAGGTACCCCATGCTCGTACGTGAGCGCATGACGCCCAACCCACTTACGGTTCACCCCGAGACTTCATATGATGACGCACTCAGCCTGATCCGCGAAAAGAAAATTCGCCGGCTGCCCGTTATAGACAAGCAGGGCCACCTGGTCGGCATCGTCGTCGAAAAGGACCTGCTCTTTGCTTCGCCGTCGCCGGCGACATCGCTGAGCGTATTCGAGATTCACTATTTGCTCGCCAAGCTCCTGGTCAAAGAGATCATGATCAAAAAGGTGTTTGCGGTCGACGAAGAGTGTCCGCTGGAAGAGGCGGCGCGCATCATGGTCGATCACAAAATCGGCAGCCTGCCGGTCCTGCGCGGCGAACAGTTGGTCGGAATTATCACCGAGACCGATATTTTCGGAACGCTGGCGGAGGTGCTCGGCGGGCGCACCCCGGGCTTGCGCATCACGGTGCGCGTTCCGAACAAAAAAGGGATGATCGCCTCATTGACGGCCGAGATCGCGCGCCAGGGCGGCAATATCATCAGCCTGGCCACCTCGTGGGGCGGCGGGCAGATGCACGAGCCCGAAGTAACCTTCAAGCTGCAGGACGTGAATCGGGCCGATGTGATTCCGGCGCTGGAAAAGGCCGGGGCGACCATCGTCGACGTGCGCGAGATTACCACGGCCTACGAGCCGCAGATTATCGGCCCACAGGGCTAAAGATGCGCAAGGTGGTAGTTGCCAATTTACCCTGTTTTGTGGTAAAATAGCTATCGCGAGGGAACAGTGAGTCGGTGAGGAAAAGCCGCCTGGTCTTTCAGGCTGCTTTTTTTTACTTCCGTTACCCGCCTGTTCGAGAGTACCTATAGATTCGGCCTTCAGATGACTGCAAGGCCAGAGGAGATTGTTCGGTGGAATCGAGATTGTTTGTAGGAAACCTTTCCTACAATGTGTCGGAAGAGGACCTGCGTGAGTTGTTCAGCCAGGCGGGTGAATTGAAAGACGTGACCCTGGTCGTGGATCGCGACACTCGCCGGCCCAAGGGCTTTGGCTTTGTCGAATATACGAACCAGGCCGACGCCGAAAAGGCCGTCCAGATGTTCAATGATCAGGAAATGGATGGGCGCCGGATGAACGTGAGCATTGCCCGCCCGCGTGAAGAACGCGGCAGCGGCGGCGGTAGTCGCGGCGGCGGCGGCGGTGGTTACGGCGGCGGCGGCGGCGGCGGCTACGGCGGCGGTGGTGGTCGCGGTGGCAGTCGCGGCGGTGGTCGCGGTGGTCGCGGCGGTGGCGGCGGCGGCGGTCGCTATTAATAGCTAACGGTTAAAAATTGGCAAGCAGAGACCCGAGGTAAACCTCGGGTCTCTTTTTTGTGCGCGAGGCGGGAGTATAATAGAATACGATTTGACATTCTTCATGATGAATATACGCGTCGCGTCATCGCCTTTTTCGATGCGAGCTTGCTGGGAAACGAACCGCCCAGGCAGTAAGACAAGGACCAGTCACATGAAACAGGGCACACTGAACCCCAGAGCCAAAGCAAACACAAAAGTGTCTCTTGACATCCAACCTTTGACGGCGGACCGCTGGGAGGATTTTGAAAAGCTGTTCGGACCCAACGGGGCATGCGCAGGATGCTGGTGCATGTGGTGGAAGTGGAAACGCTCCGAGTGGGACGCCCTCAAAGGAACGGGGGCGCGTGAGGCGCACCGGAGCCTTGTAAAAGCGGGCCAGGTGACGGGACTACTGGCATATCAAGAGGGTGAGCCGATGGGGTGGTGCGCCGTCGAGCCACGCGAGCATTATCCCGCGCTCAACCGATCGCGGGTGCTCAAGCCGGTCGACGACCGGCCGGTGTGGTCGGTGACCTGCTTTTTTGTGTGGAGATCACGACGGAGAAAGGGCATTACCTTGCAATTGCTCAGGGCCGCCGTTGCCTATGCCGCCGCACAGGGCGCTCGGATTATAGAGGGCTACCCGGTTGAGCCCAAACAGGAAAAGGTGTCCGCGGTGCAAGTATTTACAGGGTTGGCATCGACCTTTCGCCAAGCCGGGTTCCGGGAGGTGGAGCGACGGTCGGACACGCGGCCAATCATGCGATATACCGTCAAATCGAGGCCGCACTCAGCGAATTGATCGCGGCGTCGCACGAAAAGCGAAAAAGACGAGGGCCGGTCAGGTTCAAGCTGACCGGCCCTCTTTTATCTGCTAGAGCTCCTCAAAGCGCGCCTGGAAAAAGCGGAGGCTTTCGGGCTCGTAGACCATCTTGAGCCCCTTGATTTTCTCGCGTTCTTGATAGAGGGCCTCGCAGCTTTCGGCGACGACGTCCATGTGCAGGTTGGTATAAACGCGGCGCGGAAGGGTGAGGCGGACCAGTTCGAGCTTGGGCTTGCGATTCTCGCCGGTTTTGGGGTCACGCCCCGCGCTGACAATACCGCGCTCCATGGAGCGAACGCCGCTGTCCGTATACAGGGCGGCGGCGAGCGCCTGCGCGGGGAACTGCTCCTGCGGGATGTGCGGGAGAAAACGTTTCGCGTCCACAAAGACCGCATGCCCGCCGATGGGCACGACAATCGGGACGCCCATTTGCTGGAGGCGCTGACCCAGGTATTCGGCCTGGCGCACGCGGCTGGCAATATAGGCGTCGTCGATCATCTCATAGATCCCGCGGGCAATCGCCTCCATATCGCGGCCGGCAAGCCCGCCATAGGTGTGCAGCCCCTCGAACACGACGACCATCTCTTTGGCTTGAGTAAAGAACGCTTCATTGTTGGTCGCCAGAAAGCCGCCGATGTTGACGATATTGTCCTTTTTGGAAGAGATGGTCATCCCCTCGCCATAGCTCATCATCTCGCGCAGGATCTCGCGGACCGGTTTGTTCGCGTATCCCGGCTCGCGCTGCTGGACGAAATAGCAATTTTCGATGGCGCGGGTCGCGTCAAAAATGATGGGGAGGTTATATTTTTGGGCCCAGGCGGCCACCTCCCGGAGGTTTGCCATCGAGAACGGCTGGCCGCCCGCCATATTGACGCAGGGCGCAATCGAAAGATAGGCAATCGCGCTCGCCCCCTTTTCGTCGACCAGCTTTTGGAGCTTGGCGAGATCTACATTCCCTTTAAAGGGATGGGGGTTGGCCGGGTCGTGCGCCTCGTCGATGATGCAGTCGTAAAAGATGCCGCCCGCGCGCTCGGCGTGCTCGCGCGTGGTGGTGAAATACATGTTCATCGGGACGTACTGACCGGGCTTGATCCGGAGCTGCGAGGTGATGTGCTCCGCGGCGCGGCCCTGGTGCGTCGGGACGAGGTACTTGAACCCATAGACCGCGTGAACGGCGTCTTCGAGGTGGTAAAAGTTCCTGGACCCGGCGTATGCTTCGTCGCCCAGCAAGAGACCGGACCACTGCCAGTCGCTCATCGCGCCGGTGCCGGAATCGGTGAGCAGGTCGATATAGACGTCCTCGCTCTTGAGCAAAAAGGTGTTGAACCCCGCCTCGCGTACCGTGCGCTCACGGTATTCCCGTGTCGTCATCTTGATGGGCTCAACCATCTTGATCTTGTACGGTTCGGCGATCGTGCGTTGCTTCATTCTTCTTCTCCTCTTTGAGATTGATTGTGCGGGTATGCCCATATTATGCACGTTTGCGTGGACTCGTCAACGACGAGGCACGTGGTGATTACGCACAAGCTCGCCCACCCACCAGGGCAGGGACAAGCCGCTGCCCCTACGAAATACGAGGAATCACCAGCAAGGTGCAAGTCGATTGGATGACGCCGGGACCGGCGCGGCCTCCCGGTGTTATTATATCGATGAACAAAAGGAGGTCCCGCGTGCGCCAACCGACCGATGCTAAAGCAAGAGCCTGCTACTGGGCCCTACTCGTTCTGCTTGGACTGAGCCTGGCGGGGTGCAGCACCATTCGCCCAAACCCAACCCCAACCTGGATTCCCTCACCCCCTGAGCCGACGCCACTGCCGCAGACCTCAACCCCGGTCGCAGTGAATGCCACGCCGACGCCCTCGCCCGCCCCGATGCCGCAGATCCTGGACGTGGTCCCACTGCGCCCCGGCGCGACCTGGGCTTATGATGTCACGCTGGATTATACACAAGGGGGCAAAACGCCGATTCACTGGACCGGCCCTGTGACTGAAACGGTCACAGAGATGCGGAGAGAAGGGAGCGCCGTCCTTTTCCGCGTCGAGACATCCGGGCATCCGCTCCGCACCGACCAGGCGGACAACCGGCTGGCCTGGGATGTGGCGCTCGGAGACCAGCTCTATCAGGTGGAGGGGAGCTCGGATACGCAGGCAGTCGAGACGGCGCAGGGGAATGGGGACAGCGCCGATCTCATCGTCCAATTGCCGCTGGAGACAGGGCGCCAATGGGGCGATCCCCAATTCTTGCAACGCGGGGATGGCCGGTACGTGTGGCGCGTGGAGACGCGGGAGGATGTGACCACCCCGGCCGGCCAGTTCAATGGATGTTTCAAACTGGTGTTTCTAACAAACCCGGACGACACGGCCGACTGGCTCTGCCCGCAGGTCGGAATCGTGCGGCACGAGTATCATCATCATGGGAGTTTGCTAAACGAGGTGTGGGTGTTGCGCTCGTTTTCGCTGCCGCCGGGATAGGGATCAGTAGACCTTCTCGTTCCGGCGAAAACACCAAAGGCAAATGCCGCCCCCAGGAACAATGAAGCGCAAGACACAACGAGCCAATCCTCCCGGAAGATCGCAAGCACAGATTCCAAGGTGATTACAGAAGTAATTCCGATTAGAAGGGCAGCCGCCTTGGGAGATATCCTATGTAAGCGAACGAAATAACCAAGGACGACGGAAAGAAACCCTAAAATACCTCCTATCACGGAAAGCGATAGTATCATATAGTCCTTTCATCCGACCACACCAACTACCGTACTGGGCCGAGTTCTACAGAGCCAAGAATTAGAAACCAAAAAGAAAAATAGGACCTGGCGCCTGCGCTTACTTGACCATGTCACTCACGTCAAACAACCACAATTCCCCTCGATAGATGGTTATGGGGGGTGTGGGGGAATAGACCCGAGGCCGTGTTTGGATGGTGGTATCCATCTGGCCTACAAGCTGTTTCCCGTCCGGCGACCAACTGAACCAATCGGGCTCTTTATCCGAAACATGCCGGAGCACCTGCGTCGCCGGATTGTAGAGCCATAACCCCGTTTGGCCGGAAGGCATTTTAGCGGTAAACGCCAGCCAGCGGCTATCCGGAGACCAAGCGAGCCCTCTCGGTTGCATATTCTCCAACACCTTGCGCGGCTTTTGCGCGACCGGATCCATCAAATACAAGTGCATGGGAGCGAACAATCGGGCTTGACCATCTACCCCTATCGCTTGAAGCGTGGCAAAGAAGGCAATCGTATGTCCATCCGGAGACCAAGCCGGCCAATTTGCATTGCCATTCGAGTCACAGTTACCTTGGGGATCCTGGAACTCTTGGTCAAGCCGCCACTGACGATCACCCTCTGTGATTGTGATGGTTGCAAATTCGGGTCCGGTGGGAGTGAGCCACAAAAGACTTTCGCAGATGGTAACCGTTCAGTCAAGTGATGGCCCGGGCAACAACGACGGTGGTTCAGCACCGCTGATGGCCGCCGCACAGGCTGCCGTCAGATAATCCAACACGTCGCGCCGCTGCTGACGGAGTGTCGTAA
>JBAVQS010000295.1:0-24962 GCA_049694275.1 Anaerolineae bacterium
ACGGATTACTATTACGATGTAACGGCCTATAACAGCTACGGCGAATCGGCCCAGTCCGGTTGGGTCAAAGCCACAACCCTGGCTTGCCCGCAAGCACCGGGCAATGACGACTTTAACAACTCGACGCAAATCAATTCGATGCCATACAATACAAATCAAGATATAACAGGAGCGACCACCGCAGGTGATGATCCCACGTTGTCATGCATAGGAGGTCAAGGCTATGCCAGCGTGTGGTTTGCTTTCACCCCAAGCACGAATGGCGCTTTGAGCGCGAACACAACAGGCAGCGGGTATGACACCGTGCTTGGGGTGTGGAAAGGTTCGCGCGGCGCTCTGAGCAATGTTGCTTGTAATGATGATTCGGGTGGCAATGTAACTTCAATGGTCAGCGCGGCGTTGACCGGAGGGACTACCTACTACATTGAGGTCGCGGCTTATAGCTCGGGGTTTGCACCCAATGGAAAGCATGGTCGTATCTTGGGTCCAGTCAGCAGCAATTTACAACTCGCCGCCACATTCACCGCTGGGGGAACCAATCTATTGGCGAACCCTGACTTTGAGCTCGACAGTAATCGCGATGGCAAACCAGACAGTTGGACCACCAGCCCCAAGTTCACGCGCAGCAGTGCAGTGGTTCAGAGTGGCGGCTATGCCGGAAGGTTCATGGCAACCGATAACAGCGGCGTCACGATCAATCAAACGGTGAAAAGCCTCCGGGCTGGAAAAACCTATAACTTTTCGGGTTGGGTGAACATTCCATCCACGACGGATGCCTTTACCTTCAAGTTGCAGGTGAAATGGCGCAACACGGCGGGCACAGTCCTGCGCACAGATACCATCGCGACCTTCACACGATCGACAAGCGGCTGGGTTCAGAGTACCGCCAACCTGGTGGCGCCAACTGGGACCGCGAACGCCCAAGTCTTAATGGTGGCTAGCAGCTTGAAGGCCACGATCTATGTGGATAACTTTGCTTTTGGACAGTAATTGACCGGTTTCCTTATGCTTGAACAAGAGACCCGACGCGTTGTCGGGTCTCTTGTTTCGTGCTTGCCATAACAAATCGAGAAACTCCGGCTACGGATGGCATGCCTGTCCCATCAGCAGCGTCGTGTTGGCGTTGTTTGCGACCTGCTGAACGGTGGCCGATTGGAGCGCAAGCGGCTGGAAGGGCGGGGTCGCCTGTATCCCCGGATTCGATAGATGCAGGGTATAGCACCCGACAAAGGTTTGCGTGACGCCGTTCCCGGTCTGGGCGACGAGGGTGACCGGCGTCTGGTAATAGAAATTGCCCGCGCCGGCGCTCGAAATCACCGTCCCGGTCGTCAACTGCACGCTGGCGGTATTTGCATACCCTTGCTGGAACTGATTGAACGGCGCGAGTTGGGGCGCGTTTGGCTCCCAGTAGGAATAGGCGCGCACATACTCCTGGCGGTTGATGGCATTGAACAGCGAGCGCAGTACTTGCACCGCATCGCTGCGGTCGTCGAGATAGCGCGCTGGGCTGATATCGTTTGCAGCGAACGCCGGCTGGGACGGGGGTCCCCCTTCTGGCGCATACCCCGAATCCTGGCAAATCGTGGCGAGCAGCACAGTGGTGTTCGCGCCGTTGGCAACCTGTTTTACTTGAGCCGATTGAATCGTCATCGGCTGAATCGGCGGCGCGCCAAAATTGCCCGGCTGCGCCAGATGCGTGACATAGCACCCAACAAAGGTCTGCGCCTGGTTGTTTTTTGTCTGCGCCGTTAGAATTACAGGAACGGTCGAATAAATCTGCCCCGCTCCGACGCCGGTATTGATCGTTCCGATAGTCAACTGGACCGACGCGGTATTGGCGTATCCCTGCACAAACTGGTCGAACGGCGCGAGGCCCGGCGCATTCGCTCCCCAGTAGGTAAAAGCGCGCGAGTATTCCTGCCGGTTGATCGCATTCACGTAGGACTGGATGAGCGATTGGGGCGTGCTCCGGTCATCGAGGTAAGCACTGTTGCCGCCAGTCGCGCCGGTGGGGCCGGTAGTGACGAACTGGAACGTGGTCTGCCAGGTCTTGTCACTCGCGGCCATGATCGGATATTGCCCGATGCTAAAGAAAGCGAACTTGTCCGGGTACTGCGTGTCAGCGACGAAGTAAGCCAGCCCGCCGATGGCCGCATACGGCTGCGGGCATTTTCCGGCCTTGGCCTGGATGGCTTCCTGGCTGTCATTCTCCGATATCGGGAGGGTAATCTGCGCAAAGACAAAACTCGGCGGCAGCGGCATCCCTACATTCGGATTCGGCACCAGCTTGACGACACAATCCTGCAGCGAGTATCCCTTCAATACCTGGGTGTTAATGGCATCCAGAAACAACTGATTGGGCGTCTTGGAGAAGACCTGCACCCACTGCCCTGCCGTTGCCGCCATCGTCGACGGATAGACATAGACCTTGTCGCCGGTCTCCTGAATCTTGATTGACTCGGGACCCTGATTGGGCAAATAGCTAAACTTGATGCCGAGTTTGACCGATAGGTAGGTCACCGCACCTCCGACGGGCGTAAAGGTGGGCACGGCCTGTGGCGCAAGCGTGGGCGCCCGAGTCGCTGTCGCCGGAACCAAAGTGGCAATCGCCGTTGGCGGTGCCAGCGTCGGAATCGGGGCAGAGGTGTTGGTTGGGGCGGCCGTAGGCGCCTGTGTATCCGGGACCAGGGTGGGTGGGATCGACGACGGGGTCACGCCACCGCCTGTGCAGGCAGCAAGGCCCAGCACGCTAACTACTAACACGAGCAATACGAGAGTGCGCATAAGGGGTCCTCCTGTTGGAAATTTGTCGTGGCGAAGAGTAAATTGCCATTATAGGACGTTCCCATCCATTGAAAAGTGCCCGCCTTTGCGCAATGGGCGTTTCAATTCTCCACTGTCATGCTGAGTATAACGAGGAATCTCGTTCTCGCTGACGAGATCCCTCGTCGCCGTGCACAAATAATGCCGCCCGGCATACGCCGGGCGGCACGGTCCAGGAGGAGGAGGTGAGACCTGGAAAAGTGCGATTACATCGCACACAGAGTAATGGGGGGTGGTCGTAATTCGGTGCGAATTGCGTTGCAATCTTGTTGAATTTAGCCCGCATGGGGATTCTCGCAGCACGCGCGACCTGGCAAGGCTCCTGCTTGACGCTTGCGACTGCATCCGTATAATCCAACTACATGTCACTTGTACTTGCCCCGGATGAGCGTTCGATGCTAAATGGTGACCGCGGTCCGGCGACGCGGATGGCCATGTCGATTCTCATGCGCATGGCCGAGGTGCAGGATGCACACGCGCTGTTACCCATCACCGCCGCGCATATCGACAGCACCATCTATATTGGCGAGGCGGGCCTGGAATTTGCCGAGCGGCTGGCCAGCCTGGGGGCGCAGGTCGCCGTGCCGACGACGCTCAACGTCAGCGGTCTGGACGAGCACCACTGGCAGGAATGGGCTGTGCCCACCGACTGGGCGGAAAAATCGCGGCGGCAGATGATTGCCTATCAGAGCATGGGCACAATCCCGACCTGGACCTGTGCGCCGTATCAGACCGAGGCGCGGCCGCATTTTGGCCAGCAGATTGCCTGGGGCGAATCGAACGCCATTGTCTTTGCCAACTCGGTCCTCGGCGCGCGAACCGAGCGCTATCCCGACCTCTTTGATATTTGCTGCGCGATCACCGGCCGCGTTCCTGCGCTTGGCCTGCACCTGACCGAGAATCGCGCAGGTGAGTTGCTCATCCGCCTGCTGGATATTCCGCTCGCGCTCCAGAGAGACGATGCCTTTTATCCTGTGCTCGGGCACCTGGTTGGCAAGCTGGCGCAGGACCGCATCCCGGTGATCGAAGGAATACAGGCGCAGCCAGGCGAAGACCAGCTCAAAGCGTTGGGCGCGGCGGCCGCGTCATCCGGCACGGTCGCGCTCTTTCACCTTGTCGGCATTACTCCTGAGGCGCCAACCCCGGATGCCGCATTTCAGGGCCGCACGCCGGCGCAGACCATCGATGTTTCGATGGCGGACTTGCGCGCCGCGCGCCGCGAGCTGACGACGGCGGAGGGAGACGCGCTGGACATGGTCGTGCTCGGCAGTCCGCATTTCTCGCTGGCGGAATTCCGACAGCTTGCCCCGCTGCTCGAAGGCCGGCACAAACATCCGCGCGTGCGTTTTCTCATCACTTCCGGCCGCGGGGCAACCCTCGCGGCCCGGCAGGCCGGACTGCTGGAACCGCTCCAGGCATTTGGTGGGCAGGTCACGGTGGATACCTGCATCCTCGCCTCGCCCATGCTTCCCGCCGAGATTAAAACGCTGATGACCAACTCGGGCAAGTATGCTTATTATGCGCCGGGGATGCTCAACACGCTCGTCACGTATGGCAGTCTCCGCGATTGCGTGCGGTCGGGCGTCGAAGGGCGCGCGGTCCGGGACGAATCATTATGGCAAGGATAATGCGCGGCCGGCCGATTATTCCCGGACAGGCCCAGGGAGAGGCCCTGGTCAGCGCCGAGCCGCTCTCATTCTGGGGCGGGTACGATTATCATACCGGCGAGATCATCGACCGGCGGCATCCTCTCTCCGGGTACAAGGCGGGAGGGAGGATTCTCGCCGTCCCCTTTACGCGCGGCTCGTCGACGACCACCGCCGTTCTTCTCGAAGCGGTTCGCGCCGGGACTGCGCCAGCGGCGATCCTGACGACGGGCATCGATGCCTTTTTCGCGCTCGCTTCGGTGGTCGCCGACGAGCTGTATGCAAAACCCATTCCCCTCGTCGCGCTCTCGCCCGAAGATTTTGCGCAGTTGGTGACCGGCGAATATCTTTGTGTTGAGCAAGACGGAACGGTCGAATTGGATGACCGTCCCACATAGACTCGTGCTTGCTGACCGCAGATAAAGGATAATCTGATGGGCGACATTCCGCCAAAGAGTTGGTATGATGCAGTCCCCAAAGTGGAGCTGCATTTGCACCTGGAGGGGGCAATCCCGCTCCCGGCCATGTGGCAGCTCGTACAGAAATACGGCGGCGATCCCGAGGTGCGGGATTTTGCGGCGCTGGCGCGCAAGTTCGCGTATCGCGATTTTCCGCACTTTATCGAGGTGTGGATCTGGCACTGCCAGTATCTGCGCGAGCATGAGGATTTTACGTTCATTGCGCAGGCGGTCGCGCAGGACCTGGCCGCGCAGAATATTCGCTACGTCGAAGCATTTTACTCGCCGTCCGATTTTGCGCGGCATGGATTGACCCCGCAGGGAATCACCAGGGCCATTCGTACCGGGCTGGATCGGGTATCCCAAGTCCAGGTGGCGCTCATTGCGGACCTTGTGCGCGACACGGGGCCGGCGCGTGCGGCGCAGACGCTGGCCCAGGTGAACGAGGTGCGGGACCAGGGGGTAATCGGCATCGGCATCGGGGGCTCGGAGCAGGCATTCCCGCCCGAGCCGTTCGCGCCAGTCTATGCCGAGGCGCGCCGGCTTGGATTCCACACCACGGCGCATGCCGGAGAGGCGGCCGGCGCAGCGAGCGTGTGGGGCGCACTCAACACGCTCCAGGCCGAACGGATCGGTCACGGGACGCGGGCGGAGGAGGATCCGGCGCTGTTGGAAGCCCTCGCCGCGCGGCGCATCCCGCTCGAGATGTGCCCGCTCTCGAACGTTTGCACCGGGGTTGTACCCTCCATCGACGCACATCCCATTCGCCGTTATTTCGAGCGTGGCCTCCGCGTGACCGTCAATACCGATGATCCCAGGATGTTTGGAAATTCGCTGGCCGACGAGTATCGACTATTAGAAGAACGCCTGGGGTTCTCGCGCGCAGAGATTCGCACGTTGATTTTGAACGCAGTGGACGCGGGCTGGCTATCGCAAGACAAAAAGACCGAACTTGTCGCGAGCTTGCAGATAGACCCTGGATGGTAACCGGAGCCCCTTTATGGAAAAACGTATTCGAGAGCGGTACAATCAGCATATCCTCGACGAGGCGATGCGACGATATGACATCGCGCCCGGCAAGATTCAAGAGCTCGACGGGTACGAGAGCTTTATGTACGAGTTCGAGCGCGAGGGCGCATCCTTTATTTTGCGCATCGGGCACAGCCTGCGCCGCAGTGTGCCGCTCATCCGCGGCGAGGTGGATTGGCTCAACTATCTTGCGCAGGGCGGCGCCGGGGTACACCGCGCGGTCAACTCGCGCGCGGGGAACCTGGTGGAATTGATCGACGATGGCCAGGGCAACCATTTTCTGGCGACCGCGTTCGTCAAGGCGCGGGGCCGGCACATGGATGCAGCGGACGCGACCCCGAAGTTGTTTGAAAGGTGGGGCGCACTCCTGGGCCGTATGCATGCCCTCTCCAAAGAGTATCAACCGCCGAACCCGGCGTGGAAAAGACCTGAATGGGATGATGCACTCATGCTCGAGGTGGAACGGTTTGTGCCGCCGGCTCAGGCGCAGGTGCTCGAACGGTTTTGCGACCTCATGGAGCACCTGGAGCCGCTGCCGCGTGCCGCCGGATCCTATGGGCTGATTCATCAGGACGCCCACGCGGGCAACTTTTTCGTCGACGACCAGGGCGCGATCACGTTGTTTGACTTTGACGATTGCTGCTATAGCTGGTACATGAACGACATCGCCATTGTGCTCTTTTACGCCGTGACGCAAGGTACGGATGCGGCGCAGTTCACCCGCGAGTTCATGCCGCATTTTCTGACCGGCTATCGCCGCGAGAACGCGCTTGATCCGCACTGGCTCGGCGAGATTCCCCATTTTCTGAAACTGCGCGAAATCGACCTGTACGCGGTCATTCACCGGAGCTTTGACGTGGATCAGATCGATAACCCATGGGTCAAACGGTACATGTCCGGCCGCCGCGAGCGCATTGAGAATAATACGCCTTATATTGATTTCGACTGGGAATCGCTAACCGAGTACATCCGCTAGCGGAGGAATGAACAAGAACCGGGAAATGGAGCGCAGGGTCAGCGCACGTCTTGCGCTTGTATGCGCTCTCCTTTTTCTGTTCGGCGCGCTCGCGCCCACGCCGCCGGCGCGGGCGCAGGGCGAACAGGATTTCCTGATCATCGCCGTGCCGCTCGCGCACAAGGTGCAGCGGGCCACCGGCGTCCCCTCTTCCGTCATCCTGGCCCAGTCCATCCTCGAATCGGCCTGGGGACGCAAACCGATTCCGGATGCGAACAATTATTTCGGGATGAAGGCGTTCGAGCGCCCCGACGGCAGCATCAACTACGGGCAGATTGCGACCGGCTGGACGTGGGCGATGACAAGCGAATGGGATGGCGCCGAGTATGTCAGCGCTCGCGAGCGCTTTCGCACCTATGACAGCATGGCGGATTCCTTTGACGATCTCGGCCGGTTGTATTCCCAGAACGCGCGCTATGCGGCGGCGATGCAGCAGACCGGCGATCCGCGCCAGTTTGCGCGCGAGGTTGCGAAAGCGGGTTTTGCGACCGCGCCCGATTACGCCGATCGGCTCCTCATCGTGATGGACAGGCAAAACCTGTATCAGTACGATTTGAAACTCGACGACGCCGAATTCCTCGATCAGTCAGATTATCCGACAGTCCATCCGGGCGAGGCGTTCGAAATCTATTTCGAGCTCCGCAATACCGGGATCAACAACTGGAACCTGACAGACAGCTATCATTTGCAGAGCGTCAATGGGCAAACGCTGGGAACGGACATGCGCCAGAACATGAGCGATATGATCCCGCCCGGAGAGGTCCTTCGCTGGACCCTGCACCTGGTTGCGCCGTTACAGTCCGGCCAGTATCGCACCTCATGGGAAATGCAGCACGGCGAACAGTGGTTTGGTCCGGAATTGTATAGCGACATTACGGTCGAGCCCCTACCGAGCGCCAATGCGCGTCCGGTCATTGTCGTCACGCTCCTGGTTATCGCCGCAGTTCTCTTGTTGCTGTCCGGCTATCTCTTGAGCCAGCGCGCTCGTTCATAGTCAATGTATGCAAACTCTTTCCAGAATCGGGGGCGTTGCCGACGCTCGCCCCTTGCAAACCCTGACCCTCTTTTTCATCCTGTGTGTGCTCGCCTACCTGGCGACGATTCCGCTGCCTCGTGTCGACGGGATGTTGATCGGCTCGGATGGGGTTGGCTATTACATGTACGTGCGGTCCCTGGTCATCGACCATGACCTGGATTTTACAGATGAGTACGCTCACCTTTACCCGCAGAGCCCGCCGCCCGAGCGCACGCCGACCGGCATCGTCGGCAACCAGTACGCGATTGGCCCTGGGCTTCTCTGGGCGCCCTTTTTTATCGTCGCACATCTCCTCTCCCTCGCGCTCCATGCCATCAACCCGGCAGTGACAACGGACGGCTATAGCTATCTCTATCAGGCCGCCATCAGCCTGGGCAGCATCGTGTATGGGTTTATCGGACTCGTGCTCGTGTATAAAACGATCAGCAGGGACGCGCCGCGCCGGGCGCTTGTTGCAACTCTGCTCCTCTGGTTTGCGACGAACGTCGTTTATTACATGCTTGTCGAGCCCTCGATGTCGCACATGTGCTCGCTCATGGCTGTCTCGCTGCTCGTCTATCTCTGGCTTTCGGCGCGGCCGCTCACGACCATGCGCCAATTTCTCCTGCTGGGTCTCGCCGGCGGTCTCGTCGGCATCGTGCGTCAGCCCGATGCCACCCTGCTCCTGCTGCCGGTGCTGGATACCTGGCTGGGCCATCAGCCGGTCCTCGCCAAGCTCAAGGGCACCGCGGTAATCGGGGTTGGGTTTATCGCCATCTTTTGGGTGCAGATGCTCGCCTGGCTCATCCAGTATGGGAGCCCCTTTTCGAGCGGCTATTTATACGGCGGAAAACAGTTTTTCACCTGGCTCACCCCGCACCTGTTTGAGGTCCTCTTTTCGACCGAACACGGGCTCTATCTCTGGCATCCGGTCCTCTTGCTGGCGACGGTCGGCCTTGTACTCGTCCTGCGCCGTGACCGGGTTCTCGGCAGCCTGCTCTTTTTGGGCCTGGGCATGCAGGCTTACCTGATTGGCGCGTGGTCGGTCTGGGATCAAGGGGATTCGTTTGGCGGGCGTATGTTTATCGCCTCGCTCCCCATCCTGGCCCCCGGGCTCGCTGCCATTTTGGAGTGGGCGTGGGACCACCGCGCACGCGCCATCGCGCTGGTGGGAGCGGTGGTGCTGGTTGTATGGAACGGACTTTTTCTCTTGCAGTACCGGCTGGGATATATCTCGATGAGCGGTCCCTATACGCTAGACCAGCTCATCCTTGGCAAGCTGTACATGTTCTCCGACCTGTTTCTACGCATTGCGCACCTCATTCGCCGCTGACGACCGGGCATCCCCCCTGTCCGGTTTCCGGGCCGGGCGGTGTTTTATAAGTGAAGCACAAAACAGAGACAACGGGGGGATGGACTATCAGCGTAACGACCAAAGCGACCAGTACCGTGCATGATATCAAGCGAACACGCGCGGCCGAGCAGGCATTTGAACGGCTCTTTATTGAGCACTGGCCGCGTGTCTATGCAGTGCTCGTCCGACTGGTGGACGACCGAGACGAGGCACAAGACCTGGCGATCGAAACTTTCTGGCGGCTCTACACGCGGCCGTTCAGCGCCCCTGCCAGCAATCTGGGCGGCTGGCTTTATCGCGTCGCCACAAACCTGGGACTGAATACCTTGCGCGCGCGAAAAAGGCGCATGCGGTATGAACTGGAAGCGGGACAGGACGCATTGACAAGCCAGGAAGCGGAGGACCCCGTCGATGCCTTGAGCACGGGGGAGACGCGCGAGCGCGTACGCCGCGTGCTGGCCGGCATGGACGAACGACAGGCGCAGCTCTTGCTCTTGCGGCACTCCGGTCTTGACTATGCCGAACTGGCCGCGGCGCTCGGCGTCTCGCCCAACTCGATCGGGACCCTCCTGGTACGCGCCGAGCGTGAATTTGAAAAGAGATATAAAGCGCTCGACGGAACGGGGTCAAACGAGCCGGGGGACCTGTCCACGTGACCGGGTACTCATTCCCTGCTAATTCTTTCCAGGAGCCGGATATGCATATCGACGATGGAACCTTACGCGCCTATTACGATGCGGCGCTGAACCTGCCGGAGCGCAATACGGTGGCCGAGCACCTGTCAGGCTGCAACGCTTGCCGGGAACGGGCTGTGCAACTGGACGCTCAGGCTCATCAGATTGCGGCGCGCCTGGCCTTGCTCGCGCCGCAGAACGAAACAACCGATGCCCGCGTCGCGCTTGCCCGATTGCACCGGCGGCGCGCGATTCAAGAAAAGGAGACAAACGTGTTCAATCCAATTTTTGGCCGGCGCCTGCGCCCGGTATGGATGGGGATTGCAATAGTCCTGCTCGCGGTGTTCGCCCTGAGCTTGCGGCCGGTCCAGGTATGGGCCGGACAGTTCCTCAGCTTGTTCCGCGTCCAGCAGGTTGTCGTCCTGCCCATCGATACGACCGGGCTGAGCCAGTTGAACGGCAACGAAGCGCTTGCGAAACAGGTCAGCCAGATGGTGAGCAAATCCGTGACGGTGACAAAGGAACCGGGGCAGCCCAAGCAGGTTGACAACGCGGCGAGCGCGAGTAAACTGGCCGGGTTCAGTGTTCGTACGCCGGCGAGCCAGACCGACACGCCCCAATTCACGGTAAACGGCGGCACGGCCTTCCAGATCGTCGTCGATCGGAACAAGGCCCAATCGCTTTTGAATGAAACCGGGCGCAGCGACCTCGTCCTGCCGGCTTCGCTTGACGGCGCCGTAATCAAAGCAGACATCCCGTCCAGCGTCAGCATCGGCTATGGCTGTCCGGCATTCAAACCCGAGCAGCCAGGCGCAAAACCGACCGAGACGAGCGGCTCGCCCGGCCGGCGCATGGTCAATTGTGTCATGCTCGTCGAGATGCCGAGCCCAACCGTCGATACGCCCCCCGACATCGATGTCAAGCAACTGGCCGAGATCGGGCTCGAGTTTACCGGCATGACGCCCGAGCAGGCCAAAGCGTACAGCGCGACGGTGGACTGGACCTCGACCCTGGTGATTCCGGTGCCGCGCAACGGCGCCTCGTACAAACAAGTCAATGTGGACGGCGTGACCGGATACTTGATCCAACGCCCGGTTGACGATGCGCCCGGCTATGCGCTGGTCTGGGTCAAAGATGGGATCATCTACGCCATCTCCGGCATGAACAACAACGCCGACCAGGCCATCCAGATGGCGAGCTCGCTCAAATAGAAAAAAGTAGAAAGGTGACAGGTAGACAAGTAGACAATGGAATAGGGATGACTTGTCTACCTGTTTACTTGTTTTCGTGTCTACCGCCCTACCCGCCTTATGATTTCTCTCGCGATTGATACTCAGAACCTCCGCAAGGTCTTTGGCGACAATCCCGCGGTCAAAGGCCTCACCCTTCAGGTCCGCCAGGGTGAGGTGTTTGGCTTTTTGGGCCCGAATGGGGCCGGCAAAACCACTTCGATCAAGATGCTCCTCGGCCTCGTCGCGCCGACGTCAGGCCAGGCGCACCTTTTGGGAGCGCCGCTCGGCGACCGCGCGGCACGCGCGCGGATGGGGTTCTTGCCCGAGCACTTTCGCTTTCACGATTGGCTAACCGCGCAGGAATTCCTGCGACTGCATGGACAGCTTTATCGTATGAGCGATGACCGGTTACGCCAGCGCATCCCCGAGCTGCTCGATCTGGTCAGCCTCACCCCCTTTGCGCGCAAACAGCTCAAGACCTTTTCCAAGGGGATGCTCCAGCGGGTTGGGCTCGCCCAGGCGCTGCTCAACGATCCAGCGCTCGTCTTTCTCGACGAGCCGACGTCGGGGCTGGACCCGGTGGGCCGGCGGCTCGTGCGCGATATGATCCGCGAGTTAAAAAAACGGGGGACGACCGTTTTCCTCAACTCGCACCTGCTCAGCGAGATCGAGATCACCTGCGACCGGGTCGCCTTTATCAAGCACGGCGAGGTGATTCATGTGAGCGAGCTGGACACGCTGGTGAACGGCGCGACGAGTGTCACCATTCGCGCCAGCGGCCTCACCCCCGAGATCATCGCCGGCCTGGCGCAGTGGAGCAAAGGCCTGCGCGTAGATGGAAACCAGGTCACGCTGACGGTGCAGGATGAAGCGAGCCTGCCGGCCATTGCCGGCTACCTGGTCCAGCAGGGAGCGCAACTGTATGCACTGACCCCGCAGCACCTCTCGCTGGAGGAACTGTTCATCCAGGTCGTCGGGACGGATGGAGGATTGTAATGGCCACATTCGTCATTTCACGCCTGACCTTTCTGGAAGCGATGCGCCGGCGCATCCTGACCGCGGCGCTCGTGCTCGGCATCGCGTTCCTGCTCATTTATGGCATCGGCGTCCACTTTATGACGCAGCAAGCGTTGAGCGCCGGGCCAGCGGCGCTCAAGAGCGCCATGGCGACGACGGTCAATAACTTTCTCGCGCTTGCCGGGCTCTATGCGGTCGATTTTCTTGCCATTGCCATGGCGGCATTGATCGCCGCGGACACGCTGGCGGGCGAGATCAACTCGGGAACCATCCAGGCGCTTGTCACCAAACCGGTCGGCCGCGCCGAAATCGTCCTCGGCAAGTGGCTGGGGTTTGCCGGACTGCTCGCCCTCTACCTCCTCCTGATGGCGGGAGGGGTGCTACTCATTACCTATATCAACTCGGGCTATGTCGTTCCCAATCTCCTCACGGGATTTGCCCTCATCTATCTCAGT
Source organism: Anaerolineae bacterium (assembly GCA_049694275.1). Lineage (GTDB taxonomy): Bacteria > Chloroflexota > Anaerolineae > UBA4142 > SHND01 > JBAVQS01. Next base: position 12,719 of record JBAVQS010000295.1, read on the forward strand.
GCACTCCTGGTCATGACAGGGACCATTGCCCTGTCGAGTACCCTTTCCACGCTCGCCACCGGTGGAGTAATCTTTGGCCTCTACGGGCTCGGGTTTATCGGCGGCTGGGTTGAGCAGTTTGGCGCGTTCTTTCAGAACCAGACTGCGGTCAACGTCGGCATTCTCACCAGCCTGTTGATTCCCAGCGATGCCCTCTGGCGGCGCGCAGCCTATGAAATGACGCCAACCCTGACGCAATCGCTGGGATTCTCGGTTGGCGGTCCGTTCATCACCATTTCGCTGCCCAGCCCGGCCATGGTCGCCTATGCCGTATTCTATCTTGGCGTCGCGCTCTTTTTGGCCATCCGGCAGTTTGGCAAGCGCGACCTCTAACCGCCTCTCGGCCCCCGGACATATTTTTTCGCCATACGGTATTGACAACCGAAGCATCTTCGATTAAGATTCCTACGCGTGGATGCGGTTCTTGTATGGGGCGGGAATCGGCCCTGCCACACCACAAAAAGGCGTGTATGACAAATGTCCCTTGCTGTCCGGGACAAATGTCACTTTATTCACCCTTTTCGCGGTGCGATACTGCATATACTGCTTTAATGCTAAACCACTCTATTTAGGGCGACTAGATTTTCCCCGGTTGCCCCCTTTAGCCAAACACGATAGCTTTTGCCGCGTAGCGGCGACCTGTAACAAGGAACTGAACCAGAATCCCAGGCATGGCGCCTGGGCTGAATAACTCGCAAGACTGCAAACGCTCGACGAAGAGATTATTGCATCGTGATCGCCATAGAACCATATCCGGAAAGGAGGTGTCTATCGGCCGAGTTTATTATTCCGATTTGTTGCCCGTGTAAATCGGTTGAACTGCGTTGATCCCTCAAGCATTGAACGGCGGGTACATTGCGGATGGGGCTGTACGTGCCGAGAGGGCAAGACGCAGCAACGGTTCCATTTTCTCAATTCCCAAGAGGAGGAAGAAAGATGTTAGAGGGCTATCGTCGTTGGCTCGCCGAGGGCTCGTCTCGACGTTGGTTGGTCGTCGTCGGCGGCATCCTCATCAACCTGGCGCTGGGTGTGCTTTATGCGTGGAGCGTTTTCCGTGGGCCGCTCCAGACTGAATTCAAATGGGATGCGATTACGGCCAATTGGCCGTTCTCCCTCGCCATTGCCGTTTTTGCCCTGCTGATGATACCGGCCGGGCGGATGAACGATCGTTTCGGCCCGATGCCCGTTGGAGTCGCCGGTGGCGTGCTCATGGGCATCGCTTTTATCGCCTGTAGCTTTGCCCCGGCCGGCGCGGCGAATGCCGGTTCGGCCTGGATTTTCCTCATGGTCACGTATGGGGTTCTCGCCGGCGCGGCGATGGGCCTCGGCTATGCAGTCCCCGTTGCCACGGGCGTCAAATGGTTCCCCGACAAACGCGGCCTGGTCACCGGCCTCTCGGTGATGGGTTTTGGCGGTTCCTCCCTCATCTTTGGCCCCCTCGGCAGCACCATGATTGCCGCCAGCAAAGGGGACGTTCGCCCAACCTTTCTCACTCTGGGGATCGTCTTTTTTGTCATGGTCGTCGTCGGTGCGCTCCTGCTGACGACCCCACCCGCCGGTTGGAAACCGGCCGGCTGGACTGCGCCCGCGGCGCGCACAGTTGGCTCTGGCAAAACCGAAAAGCGCGATTTCGCTCCCAGCGAATTGCTCAAGATGAAAGAGACCTTTTTCTTGATCGGCATGTACGCCCTCGCCGCCTTCGCCGGTCTGATGGTCATTTCGTACGCCAAGGTCTATCTCGACTCGTTCAAGTTTAACGACATCGCCGCGGCCCAGGGCATGGGGTGGATCACCTCGATCCCCGTTATCGGCTTTAATCCATTCACCGGCGTCGCGGCGGTTCTGTCCGCAGCCGTCGTCGGCTGGCTGTCTCTCTGGAACGCACTCGGCCGTATGCTCGTCGGCTGGTTCTCGGACCGCTTTGGCCGCCGCCCGACCATGATCGGTAATTTCATTGCCATCGCCATCGTCATGGCGCTTACCCCCAACATCCAGGGCAGCGCCTGGCTCATCTTGGTGGCGTTCCTGGTGATCGGCGTGACCTATGGCGGCAACCTGTCGCTCTTCCCGGCAACGAACGCCGACTGGTTTGGCACAAAGTTCGTCGGCGTCAACTATGGGATCATCTTTATCGGCTGGGGCATCGCCGGGGTCATCGGTCCGCTGGTCGGCAACTTTGGCGTCCAGCAACTGGGTGGATACAACGTCGGGTTTTACGTGGCCGCCGCTCTTGGCCTGATCGCCGCGGGGTTGGCGTATACGCTGAAACGCCCGGCCGCGCGCGAAGAGATGGCCACGGCCGCCGCGCCGGCGTCCGAATAGGCGCAAGGGGTTTTTCTGTTCCGCAAATGGTTTGGTTCAAAGGATTCTATTGTCGAGGATTCGTCAATAGAATCCATTAATTTCATTCACTGGAGGGGATTGTAACAATGGCCGATACAATCGACAAGCGCGAGACGACTGAAGTCAGCGAAGCGCAAATTGCCGTGCACTGGAAGGAAGAGAATTATTATCAGCCTCCCGAGAAATTCATCGCCCAGGCAAATGTAAAGGACAAGGACATTCTGGAACGATTCGGCATGCAGAATTTTCCAGACTGCTACCGTGAATATGCCGACATGCTCGACTGGTTCGAGCCGTATCACACTGTCCTCGATACGAACGACCCGCCCTTCTGGAAGTGGTTCGTCGGGGGCAAGATCAACGCCAGCTATAACTGCATCGATCGCCATCTGCCCCTCTATCGCAACAAGGCGGCCATCCTTTTTGCATCCGAAGTCGAAGAAGAGCCGATCCTGGCGCTCACCTACCAGGAGCTTTATAACCGCGTCAACGAAATGGCCGCCCTCCTCCAGAGCCTGGGCCTCAAGGCGGGCGACCGCGTCACCCTCCATCTCCCGATGACCCCCGAGCTGCCCATCACCATGTTGGCCTGCGCGCGCCTCGGCGTGATTCACTCCCAAGTCTTTGCCGGGTTCAGCGGCCAGGCGTGCGGCAGCCGCGTCTGGGATTCAGGCAGCCACATCCTGATTACGATTGATTCTTATTGGCGACAGGGCAAACTGCTCGACCACAAAGTCAACGCCGATATCGCCGTCGCCGAAGCCGAAAAGGAAGGCCAGCACGTCGAAAAGGTCCTCGTCTGGCAGCGGTACGCCGGCAAGTACAACTCCCCCACCCCTATGGTCGAGGGCCGCGATTTCTTTGTGAACGACCTCCTCAAGAATTTCAAGAACGCCAAGGTAGACCCGGTCCCGATGGATTCCGAAGCCCCGCTCTTCCTGATGTACACCAGCGGCAGCACCGGCAAACCCAAGGGCGTCCAGCATCGCACCGGCGGCTATCTCGCCTACGTAACCGGCACCAGCAAGTACATTCAGGACATTCACCCCACCGATACCTACTGGTGCGCGGCGGACATCGGCTGGATCACCGGCCATTCCTATATTGTCTATGGCCCACTCTCCGTCGCGGCCAGCGCGGTGATGTATGAAGGCGTGCCGGTCTATCCCGATGCCGGTCGCCTCTGGCGCATTGCCGAGCGGCTCAACGTCAATATCTTCCACACCGCGCCGACCACCATTCGCATGCTCCGCAAGGTCGGACCGAACGAACCGGCCAAGTACAACTATCACTTCAAACACATGACCACTGTAGGCGAGCCGATCGAGCCCGAATCTTGGAAGTGGTATTACGAAGTCGTCGGTAAAAAGGAAGCGGTCATCGTCGACACCTGGTGGCAGACCGAGACGGGCGGGTTCCTCTGCAGCACCGTCCCCGCCATCGCGCCGATGAAGCCCGGCAGCGCCGGCCCCGGCGTCCCCGGCATCTATCCCATCGTCCTCGACGAGAACGGCGAAAAGGTCGCCGGCGGCTCAGGCAAGGCGGGCAACATCTGCATCCAGAACCCCTGGCCCGGCATCATGCAGACCATCTGGGGCGACCACGATCGCTTTGTCCGCACCTACTATGCGCGCTATTGCAAAGACAAGAACAGCAAGGACTGGCGCGACTGGCCTTATATGGCGGGCGACGGCGCGCTGGAAGCAAGCGATGGCTATTTCCGCATCCTCGGCCGCATCGACGATGTGATTAACGTTGCCGGCCACCGCCTCGGCACTAAAGAGATCGAATCCGCCTGCCTGACCGTCGCCGGCATCGCCGAAGCGGCTGTCGTGCCGGTAGCCGACGAGCTCAAGGGCCGCGTCCCCGAAGTCTATATCGCGCTCCGGCCGGGGGTCGAAGCCACGCCGGAGATCATTGCCAGCGTCATCGCCGCGAACGAAAACATCATCGGCAAGATCGCCCGCCCCAAGCACGTCTATATCGTGCCCGACATGCCCAAGACCCGCTCGGGCAAGATCATGCGCCGCATCCTGGCCTCCATCTCGAACCGGCGCGACGTGGGCGATGTGACCACCCTGGCCAACCCGACCGTCGTCGAAGAGATTCGCGAAATGGTCCAGGGCAAGGACGTCCAGATCGAACAGGGCGCGATGCCCGACGACATCGCCAACTTTGGCAAGGAATCGTAGAGACATTTCGGTGAAACGTCTCCAATAGAGTAAAATACTCCCCGTTGTCTTGTATGAGAACGGGGAGTATATCGTTTATGTCAGATTCAAGTAAACCTGAGGTCGCAACGCGCGATCTCGTCGAAGCGATCCGCGAGGCGTGCATCCAGACCGCGCTCGACGCCTATGAACAAGGGGGCCTCGCCGGCCTGTGCGCCGAAGGGCGATGGGAACTGGCGATTGATGCCCTGCGCTCGCTCAAGGTCGAGTCGCTCCTTTCAGCGTCAGAGGCAAAACAATTCGAGAGAAAATAATCCCCGATTGGGGACTATTTTCTCTCGAATCTTGCGACGCACTCGATATGATAGGTCTGGGGGAACAGGTCTACAGGCTGCACCTCGGTCAACCGGTATCCCCCATCCACGAGCCGCCGCGCATCGCGCGCCAGCGTGGCGGGATCGCACGACACATAGACCATCACACGCGGCTGCCGGGCGATGAGGGCATCCAACGCCCCACGCTCCATCCCGGCGCGTGGCGGATCGACCACCACCAGTTGGAACGGCGTTTGCAGCTCAGGCAGCACATCCTCCACGCGCCCCTCGTGAAACTCGATCGTGCTCCATTCCCGCGCATTATGCCGCGCATCGGCCAGCGCGCGCGGGTTCTCTTCCACCTCGATCACCCTTGCGACGCGCGGGGCCAGCGACAGCCCAAATAACCCCACGCCGCCGTAGGCGTCGAGCAGGGTCTCGTCTGCGCGAGGATCGAGGTATCGTTCCACCTGGGCAAGCAGCGTCTCCGCCATCGGCGTATTGACCTGGAAAAAGGACTGGGCGGAGATGCGAAAGGTGCGCTCCCGCACCCGTTCTTCCAGCGCCTCGCGCCCAATCAGCGTCACGTCGATCCCGTCAATCTCGAAATGAATGGAGACCGGCTCGTCCGTCTCGATCTCGGGCGGCTCGGTCCCGGTGGCCTCGAAAATAATCATCCGGTCGCCGGTATTCTCGCCGGCGCGCAGGCGCACGGCGTCAAAATCTGCCCCCTCCAGTTCCAGCGTGGCAAACAGGGATTCGACCGGCGCGTCCATGAGCTGGCATTCGCGAATCGGGATCAGGTCGTGCGATTCGAGCATCTGCAAGCAAATCCGCCCTTCCGGGTCCAGCGCAAACTGCATGTGATTCCGATAGTTCCAGGGGTTACTGCCGCGCGCGGGCATCACCGGCGCATCGGGCAGTTTGCCGATGCGCGCAAACTGCTCGCGCACGATCCCCGTTTTGAGATCCAACTGCGCCTGATACTCGATGTGCTGCCACTGGCATCCCCCACACCCGCGCGCATACTTGGGCTGTGGGTTGGCGCTCTGCGTGGTATAGATCGGCCCAAAATGCGGACAGCGCGGCGTCACGCGCGCCGGCGAGGGGGCGGTGATTTCGACCAGTCGGCCCCGCGCCAGGTCCTTTTTCGACTCGACCACCTGGACGCGCACCTCTTCGCCCGGGATCGCGTACGGCACAAACACGATGCGCCCTGCATCATCCCGGCCAAACGCCTCACCCCCGTGCGCCATGCCGGTTAATTTCAGACTCAGAACTGGCCCTGACATTTCCGCCGCAGGGCCGCGCGCCTGTGCCTGCCGGTTGGCTGTTTCCGCTTTCTGTTCGCCCTGCTTGCTACCTTTCGAAGCTAATTTATCTCGATTGATTGGCTTTGATTGCTTTTTGTTTTCTTTCTTGCTCAATATCACTCCTTACAGCATATGCAATCTATTCGGAAATTTATGGCGCTATTACACGATATGTAATCTCTTGCTCCACACTACACATCTCTGCAATATTATGCGACTCTTTAGTTTATAAATTACCACTTCAGTGTGCCTTTTGCACTCGCGCCAACTGTCTCTGCCATCTGCTGCCTGTTTGCCTATCTAGACCGCTACTCGACGATTCGACTATCCGATGACATCCATCTTCATGTACGGGCGCAACGCCTCGGGCACGATAATCGAGCCATCCTTTTGCTGGTAATTCTCCATCACTGCAATCAAGGTGCGCGGCAGGCCCAGCCCCGAGCCATTCAGGGTGTGGGGAAACTCGGGCTTGCTGCCCCGCTCACGGCGAAAGCGAATGTTGGCGCGGCGCGCCTGGAAATCGCGCACGTTCGACGCCGACGAGACTTCCAGCCATTCATCCTGCCCTGGCGCCCACAGCTCCAGGTCAAAGGTCTTGGTCGAGCCAAATCCGAGGTCGCCGGTGCAGAGCAGCTTGACGCGGTACGGAATCTGGAGCGGCTGGATCGTCGCCTCGATATCTGCGACCATCCGGTCCAGCTCCTTTTCCGATTCTTCCGGCAGACAAAATTTATACATCTCGACCTTGTCGAACTGGAACCCGCGTTTGATTCCACGCACATCCTTGCCCGCCGACATGGGCTCTTTGCGAAAGCAGGGAGTATAGGCGGTATAGTTCAACGGCAGGACGCCCGGTTCGAGGATCTCATCGCGGTGCAGGTTAGTCAGCGGCACCTCCGCGGTGGGCACAAACCAAGCATCCCGGTCGGCATCATGATACAGGTTGTCGCGAAACTTGGGCAGTTGCCCCGCGCCGAGCATGACCTCTTCACGCACCATGAACGGCAGATACTCTTCGCGATAGCCCTGGGCGATGTGCGTATCGAGCATGTAGGTGATGAGCGCGCGCTCTAATCGCGCGCCGGCGCCGCTCAACACATAAAAGCGCGTCCCGGCCAGCTTGATGCCTTGCTCGAAATTCATAATCCCGAGCGCAGGCCCCAGGTCCCAATGCGGCCGCGGCGCGAAATCAAACTGCCGGGGCTCGCCGACCGTCTTGATTACAATATTCTCCGTGTCGTCCTTGCCGAATGGCACATCGGCGTCGGGAATATTCGGGACCTGATATAGCCCCGCCTGCAACTGGCCCTCGACCTCTTTGACCTGGATCTCGAGCGCGTCGATGCGCGTATTGATTCCACGGACCTCTTCCTTTTTGGTCTCGCGTTGCGCCTCGTCTTTCATGCGCCCGATCTCTTTCGACGCGCTGTTCCGTTGTGCGCGCAGCCCCTCCAGCTCCGCCAGCGTCTTGCGCCGTTCCTCGTCCAGCGCCAGGCTCCGGTCCACGACTGCCGGGTCCATCTGCCGCTTTTTCAACGCCTCGCGGACCGCGTCAGGCTGTGTGCGAATGAAATGTATGTCCAGCATGTTCGTCTCCTTGATTGTTTACCAATCTACTGCCCGCTACCTACCGGCCACGGATCGCGCTTGACCTCGTCACGAAACTCTCGCAACCGACGAAACCATTCAAAAACCGTTTCTCTGTTATAGGATGCGTTACGGCGGCTTGTGGAAGGCAGAATGAACAGATAGGATTTTCCCCAGCGTTCCGCTTGCGCGCCTACTTTTGCACGCCGATTAAATGCCTTGCGATAGCCTGTCAGTCCAACAAAGCAAATGATCCTGGGTTCCAGCCGCAACAGGTTCGCCTTGAGCCGCTTACCCCCTTTGACAAATTCCGCATTCGACACGGAATCAATGTTCGGCGTAGGCCGTTTAACAAGATCGGTCAACCCCAGTTTGAATTCGGGTAAGCGAACGTCGTCTTGCGGCGATAAGGGTTCCGGGACAAGCCCCGACTGATTCACTGCCATCCAAAACAGGTTACCGCGGCGCGCAAAATAATGTTGCTTTTGCGCCGAATACACACTGGGGTTAAGCCCGACGAAAACGATATCGAGATCAGGTACGAGATGATCCCGCAGTGTGCGAATCGAATCAGGCATGGATTCCTCTCGAGTTAGACCAACAAAAAAATCCCTCCACCCGTAAAGGGCGAGGGACTCGCGGTGCCACCTTTATTCGCGGCGACCTGACGGTCGTCGCCTCCACTGCTCGTTAACGGGAGCAAACCGGTCACACTCGTCGCGGACACGCCGGGCACGAATGCCCCGCGGAATGGATTTCCATCACCCTTGCTGCCGCCCTTCCACCACCGGGCGACTCTCTGCAAGCCAGGATCATGTACTGGTTCCGCTGCGCCGTTCTTTAACTGAACTGCATGTTAGCATTTTCACCAGGTTCTGTCAAACCGGCGGGGTTGCGTTTGGGAATCCATTTCGGCGTATCTGCTCCCCGCAGATGGCGCAAACCTGCGCCCCATTCGCATGCGCGTCGTTGGCAGGCCCGCTAGTGCACCAACATGATGAAATTGCATACTTGAATATGCATTCGCCAGTTACAAAACCCTAGCTGGACTCCGCAGGCTCATTTTGGTGCACTACTATAGTGATTAAGGTTTGCTTTTAGAGATTGGGCGCGAGTTGTCGCGGTAACCCGGTTTCGTCCAAGTATTGACCCATCACGCTCAATACCTCGCCCGGCTGTTCCGCAAAATAGCTCAACGCCTTCTCCACCGATTCAATGACCGCTGCAAATTGTTCAAAGTACTTATTGTGCGTCGCCCGCTTCTTCAGCTTCTTCCAGAGAGATTCAATCGGATTGTAATCGGGCGAATAGGACGGCAACTGATAGACCGTCAAACGGGCCGCATGTTGGGCGAAGAAGGCTCTGGTCGCTTTCGATGTGTGATACTTGGCTCCATCTTGAAGCAAGAAGATCGGCTTGCGCGTTTGCCCAAGCACGCTGAGCAAGAAGGCCTGATAGCTTTCGGAATTGAACTTGCCTTCGATGCCCTGATAAAACAACCGCCCCGAAAACAAATCAATCAAGCCAAAGACCTTGTAGGCTTTGCGCTTGCCGGCGGTCTTGACCTGCGGCGGATGGTTGCGGCGAGCCCAGGTGTAACTCAAGCTGCCCCATTGCGGAAAACTGGCCTCGTCGCCAAACAGCAACCAAGCGTGACGGCGTTGCGCTTCGCGCACGATTTGCGGCCATTCTTGCGTGCACCAGGCCGCCCGCCGCACGGGGTCCAAATGATCCGAGACGAACTGGGCTTTCTGGAACGAATAGCCCAAATTGCGCAACAACTCACAGAGATAATAGCGACTATACAAAACCTGAAACTCCCGCCGAATGAGTTCTTGCAGGAGCAGCGTACTCCAGCAACCACTCTCGAAACCGCAGGCTTGCGGACCCGCATCGACCCAGGCGCACAACTGCTGCTTTTGACTTTTCGTCAATTTGGCCGGACGGCCCCCGCGATGCGCATACGCCAAACTATCCAAACCGTTCAGCAGAAAATCATGGATCCAGCCGTAGAAAGTCGATTCATGCAAGTCCCAGCGCACACGGAGCAAACGGACGGGGAGGTGTTGCTCCAGATGTTCCAACAGCGCACTGGTTCGCCGCACCAGGCGCACATCGGCTTGCGCGTAGGCTTGCTGCAACCGCTGTTGCAAGGCTTTGACAGTTGGACGCGTCAATTGTATTCTAGGGTTCACGGATGTATCCTCCGACACGGTGAGTTGGTTGCTTGTCGCGTCGTGATACATCCGTTTGGCTTTCGGCGCAAGTCGGAAATCTCTACTTTGTTTTCTTAATCACTACTAGCTCGTTCCCAGAACCCTGGTATTGGCGCTGATGCTCCAGCGCTGTCGCGCCGCCGATTCGCGAATCACCAGCTCGGTTGAAAAAGTGGGCAAGCTCACCGGCTCTCCCGCGAGCAGGTGCATCACCGCTTCGGCCGCCGCGCTTCCCATTTCGATAGTGGGCTGGCGCACGGTGGTCAGCGGCGGGGTTGTATAGGCCCCGCCCGGCTGATCATCAAAGCCGACTATGGAAACATCTTCCGGGATTCGGATGCCGCGGCGAAAGAGCGCCAGTTGTGCGCCATACGCCATCTGGTCATTGGCGACAAAAACCGCGGTGAATAGCGCGCCACGTGCGAGCAGCGCATCCATTGCGAGCAGGCCGGACTGCTCCTGGAAATTGCCTTCGACAATGAGGCCGGGATCGATTTCGATTCCCATCTCGGCGCAGGCGCGGGTGTAACCCTCTTTTCGCTCGAATGCATCCAGATGGGTCAAATCGCCGGTAATGTGCGCGATGCGCGTATGCCCCAGCTCGATCAAATAGCGCGTCGCCGTATAGGCGCCCTGAATATTATTGACGCTTAGACAATAAGGCTCCAGACCGGCGATGGCGCGACCGACGACGACGAGCGGCATCTGCCGGGCGATCTCGAGCAAACGTTCGGCGGGAACGCGACCGCCCAGCACAATCAACGCATCCACCCCGCGGTCAATCAGGACCTCCAGCGCCTCGGCCCCTTGGTCCGCATTCCAATTGCCGCTCGTAAAGACTGGATGATACCGGCTGCCGTGCAGTCCCCGCTCGATGCCGTACAAAAGCTCGGCATAAAAGGGACTGGTAATAGCCTGCGTGATCACGCCAACCGCGTTCGATTTGCCGCGCGCGAGCCCTTGGGCCGCTTGGTTGGGGCGGTACTTGAGCTCGTCAATCACATGCAAGACGGCGGCTTGCTTGTCGGGCGCTACTGGCTTGCTGCCATTCAGCACACGCGAGACTGTGCTGGGCGAAACCCCTGCGCGCGCCGCAATATCATGGATGGTCAGTTTACTTTTCACTGTATCTCCACAACCCGGGATAGTACCTTTGGTTCATTATAACAGAAACCACTTGACACACTGGCCTTTTCACAATGTCACTCGGGAAATCGATTTCCTTAAATCAAATCGTAAATTTATCTTTAAGCATAATATAATTGTATATCAGGAAATCGATTTCCCGTCAATATCAAATAAAAACGCTTTCTGGCACAAGAATAGCCTTTTTCAACCCAGCTTTTTCCTATTATACCCTGAAAACACTTTCAAGCAAGCATAAAAACCAAAGCTGTCCGCGTTCCATCTCGCTCCTCGCCCTCCCATTCCTTCTTTTTTCCCAATTCCCTATTCCCCTGATTCTTGTCTTGCGTTCTTGGGTGTGCGCTCACAATGGGGTATAATACGCGGCACTGGCTTGGCCGGGGAGAATTTAATCCTGCCTGGCGCCGGTCGGTGATTCGGTAATCAGGCATATTCTGCCGTTATGAATTTCACCAAACGCGTTTCCTATGCCAGTGACCCTGCACTGGTTCAACGCTGTCTGAAAGGCGATGAATCCGCATGGAATGAACTGGTCGAGCGCTATAGCCGGCTGATCTATTCGATCCCCCGACGGTATGGGCTCTCGGAAGAGGATGCATCCGACGTGGTGCAAAACGTCCTCGTCATTGCGCTCAAAAACATGCGCAGCCTGCGCCAGCAGGACCGACTCTCTGCCTGGCTCATCACCATCGCCCATCACGAAACGCTCCGCCTGCTACGCCAGGGCAAGCATCTGGTGAGCGAAGAGGTAGATGTTCCCGACCCATTGCCCCCTTTGACCGACGATTTACAAGCGATGGCGAACGGCGAGATACTCCGCCAAGCCATGGACCGGCTGGATCCGACCGAACGGGAAATGATTCTGGCCCTGCTGGCGGACCCGCCCCCCTCTTTTGACGAACTGTCAGCAGCCTTGAAAATACCGCGCGGGAGCATTGGGTATTGGCGCAAGCGCGCGCTCGAGCGCCTGAAAAAGCATTTGACCGAATTGGGGTTTTATCCCTAGCTTTTTGTTACAGATTTCACGAATTTACTAGCCGGACAGCGGTTCGGCGACTCTACTAGAGTGATAAACTATGGATGAGCGTTCCGACAAGCCGTCGAACGAAGAG
>JBAVQS010000296.1:0-9117 GCA_049694275.1 Anaerolineae bacterium
TTTAGCGTGACGGGGTAGGGCGCACTATTGTGCGCCCTACCCTGACAAAAACGATTGTACGCCCCTTTAAGGAGGCACTGCAATGAAAGCTCCTTCCCCATCCCTGTTCGCTTTGATCATGTTCGTCCTGCTCACGCTCGCCCTGACCGCCTGCAACAGCGGCGGTAGTGGAACGCCGACCACGGCCGCCCAGAGCCCCACACCTGCCAACGCGCCCACCACAGGAGCAGTAAGCGCCACCACAGCCGCGGCAACCCTTGCCCCGGCTACAGCAGCCCCCACCAATGACCCGTACTCGGCGGCCGCAATGCCGGGAATCATCGCTGGGACCAAAACGATGACCGCAATGCACGTACAGCTTATGACATCCGGAGATGCCGCCGCGACCAGCGCGTTTTATGGCATTCCGACAGACAATAGCATGCGCCAGACGTATCTGCAGTATGACCTGAATGGCAAGGATTATGCGGGCCAGGGGACCGGGATGTTTGCGTCGTTTATGGACGGAAGCCCCAAGGAATTCCTGGAATTTGCCCAGGTCGGGGATACCTTGTACGTGCATGGTCCGGCCTCTGCGCTCCAGGCACCACTGAACAAGTGGTACACCTTCCCGGCGGGGACGAGCAAGTTTACGGTCGCGCCGTTCGAGGCGCTTGACCGCATCGCCCTGGCCGCGGGCGACTGGTCCGCTTTCGCCAAAATGACGGGTGGAGGCATGGCGGACAGCCAAGCCTGCGACAATTACACGACCAGCAAGGATCCCGGCAAGTACTTGCAGGCCGCGCTCTCGGCGACCCCGGCCCCCAATCCGCCGACAGTCTATGAGGGCGTCGTCGCGGTGACGGCCTGCGCGGATGGGTATATCCACAATGTGACGATGCGCATCGAGACGCACATGGCCGACACGCCGGACCAGCGGCGCGAGATCACCTTTATTATCCAGTATAGCAATATCGGCAAGACCACCGTTTCCGTGCCGGCAAGCGCGCTGGCGCAGTTCGCCACGCCGACCACCGCACCGGTCACCCTGGCCTTTGACGGCAACTGGACAGGGCAAACACAATACGGCGATCCCATCCAATTCACCGTCAAGAACGGTCAGATCACCAACGTCAATCTGAGCTATTCCTTTCCGCTCCCTGATTGCGTGCCGACCGGTCAACAGACGCGGGCGATCAATGGCGCGTTGATTCAAGGAAACTCGTTTTCGGTCCAGTTCACCGACAATCAGGGAACCCCATACACTTTCCATGGGACACTGACGAGTGGTACGGCAAAAGGGTCGCTGGACATTCTCGCTACCGGCAAGGGCTGCGCTGGCAACACTGCCATTATTAACTGGACCGCCCAGAGCGGCACGGCCGCGGGCGGTGGATCGACCGGGGGCAACCTCAAGCCCACGGCGGCGCCAACGGCAATCAAAGACCCCACGCTGGTTGTCAAAACCTTTTTCGACGACCTGAACGCAAATAATCTGGACGGGGCGATGGCGCTGCTCGCCGACTATCCGGTGGTCAACGCCGGCGGCGCTTCGTATCCGAGCAAGAGCGCAGCCACCACGTTCTTTCAAGGCCAGTTAACCAACGCGGTGACGTTCAAGGTGAGTGGAATCAAGGGCAACTCGAGCGTCATCACCTTTACCATCCAGTACGGGTCGGCAACCGGGTCAGGCAAAGCAATCCTCTCGAATGGCAGAATCGACGTATTGACCCTTCCTTAACACGACGCGCCCGCCCCATCCAGCGATGGGGCGGGCCTTTTGAGATTGGAACGCTTCCCCGCCGTTTGAAGCGACATTGACGCGACGCGCAATGTACGCTATCCTATGGCCGTGACCAAACGACAATCAAAGCCATTGTCGGGAAGGCCACGGCTCTGCATCTATCTGCTCGGGCCACTGCGCATCGAGCGGGGAGAAGAGACGGTCCATCTTTCCCGCCGCAAGGTCGAATCGCTCCTCACCTACCTCATCCTCCACCCACAGGAACAGCGCCGTGAGCAAATTGCCACACTCCTCTGGGGCGACTCGACCGACGAGCAGGCGCGCGCCTCGCTGCGCACCGCGCTGACCGTCCTCAAACACGAGGTGGGGGACGACGTGGTGCTCGTCGAGCGCGAAACGGTGCAGCTCAATCCCGATTACCCGCTCTGGACCGACATTCAGGAGTTGGAGCGCACGGCCGCCTCCGCCGAACCGGCGCTCAACCTGTACCGCGGCGAGCTCCTGGCCGAGTTTTACGACGATTGGATCATTCCGCTCCGTGAGCGCTATCATGATCTGTATATCGACGCGCTCCTGCGGCACGTCGAGACGCTGCGCACCACGAGCCGGTACGAGGAGGCGATCGAGCTGGCCCGCCAGGTGCTGACGCACGACTCCGCCAACGAACGCGCGTTCCAACACCTGATTTTTTGCCACATGGCGCTGGGCAATCGACCGGCCGCGATCCAGGCGTACGAACAGTGCGTCCGCGCGCTGGAGGAAGAGCTCGGCGTTGCGCCTTTGCGTGAAACGGCCGCGCTCTATGAGTGGATCAAGCACAAGCCGGGTGACGAGCGCTCCCTGGCTGCGCGCATCACCAATCTTCCCATCCCGCCCACCCCGTTCATCGGCCGCGGGCACGAGATTGCAACCGTCAAGGCCCTGATTGCCCCCCACGCGCGCCCAGTTCCACACGCGACCGGCAAAAAAGCGTTGGCATCCCGCCGGGCGCCGGCCGCCGGCGCGCAACCGGCGCATCCAGTCCCCCCGCAACCAGCGGGGATCGAGATTCGTCTCGTCACGCTCACCGGCGCGGGTGGGAGCGGCAAGACCCGCATGGCTATTCAGGTCGGGGCCGATCTGATCGATTCTTTTCATGACGGGGTCTGGTGGGTAGAATTGGCGACGCTCTCGGACCCGGCGCTGGTACCGCAGGCGTTTGCCCAGGCGCTCGGGATCAAGGACAAGCCGGAACGGACGCTGGCGGAGGCGCTCGTCGATTTCCTGCGACCGCGCCAACTGTTGATTATCGTCGACAACTGTGAGCACCTGATCGGGGCATGCGCGGCAATTGCCGAACGATTGCTCACGGCCTGCCCACACATCAAGCTGCTGACGACCAGCCGGGAAGCGCTCGGCATTGACGGCGAGTTTACCTATCTCATCCCGACCCTCTCGGTGCCCGAGCCGTCCGCCTCCGTCGCCGACATGCTGCTCGCGTACGAAAGCATTCGCCTGTTTGTCGAACGGGCGCGCACCGTCCGGCCGGAGTTTGCGCTGACCGAACAGAACGCGCTGGCCATTACCCATATCTGCCAGCGATTGGACGGGATGCCGCTCGCGATTGAACTGGCCGCCGCGCGAA
This sequence comes from Anaerolineae bacterium, assembly GCA_049694275.1. Taxonomy (GTDB): domain Bacteria; phylum Chloroflexota; class Anaerolineae; order UBA4142; family SHND01; genus JBAVQS01. The sequence continues at coordinate 3,348 of JBAVQS010000296.1, forward strand.
TCAATGTGCTGACGCCGCAAGAGATCGCAGAGCGCCTTGACGACCGGTTTGCCCTGCTCGCTCATGGCAGCCGCACGGCGCTCCCGCGCCAGCAGACGCTCCGCGCGCTCATCGATTGGAGCTATGATCTGCTGACGAATCAGGAGCAGGCCTTTTTTGCCCGGCTCGCCGTCTTTGCCGGCGGGCGCGACTTGGAGGCGGTCGAGGCAGTCTGCTCAGGGGAAGGGATTGAGCGCGGGCAGGCGCTCGACCTCCTTGCCCGCCTCGTCGCCAAATCGCTCCTCGTCGTGCGCGAGCACGCCGGTGAAACGCGCTATGGCATGCTCGATACCATCAAAGCCTATGCGCTGGACAAGCTGCACGGGTCGGGCGAAGCGGAACGCTGGAAGCGACGACACCTCGACTATTTCCTGGAACTGGTTCGCACCGCCCAGCCGCAGATTCACGGGCCTGAACAGATGCCGTGGCTCAGCCGGTTGGAGGTCGAGCACAATAATCTGCGCCTGGCCCTGCGCTTTGCATTGGAACATCAAATCCATACGGCCGCCCTCGCGCTCGCCGACTCGCTTGCGCCATTCTGGGAGATGCGGGGCTTTTTGCACGAGGGGCGCGAATGGCTAAAACGCGCACTGGACGCCGCGCCGGCGCCGGCCGCGGACTCGCCCCCGGAATATCGCCGGTGCTATGCCTGGGCGATGGACCGGGCGGCCGAGCTGGCAATCCACCAGTCCGATTATTCTGCCGCGCGGGCGCTGGCGACGACGAGCCTGGAACTGTTCCGCGCGCTGGGCGACCGGCCCGGCTGGGCAACCGCACTCAATACGCTCGGCGCCGTCGTGCGCCTGATGGGCGAGTACGATGTGGCCGAAGGACTGCATCACGAAAGCCTGAACATCAGCCGCGAGCTGGGGGACCGGCGCCAGATCGTAGTCGCGCTGAATTCGCTGGGCACTGCCGCACAATACCAGGACCGAATCGAAGATGCGCTGTCCTATTTTCAGGAGGCGCTCGACCTGGAACGCGAGAGTGACAACCGGCATGGGATTGCAATTGCTCTGACCAATGTCGGGACTGTAGTCCAGCAAAAGGGTGATTTTACGCAGGCGCGGGCGCTCCATGCCGAGAGTCTGGCCATCTTGCGCGAACTGCATGATCGCTGGGCCATTGCCGGCACCTTATCGAACCTGGGGTTGCTGGCCGAGGCGCTGCGCGATTACACGGCGGCGCGCGCCTATTATGAGGAGGGGCTCGAAATTGCGCGCGAGTTGGGCGAACGACGCGGCATGGCGATTCTGACCCGGAGCCTTGGCATGGTAAGCATGGCGCAGGGCGACCTGGAGGCGGCGCGGCGGCTGCACGAAGAGAGCCTCGCCATCCGGCGCGGGCTCGGCCACAAGCGCGGCGTCTGCCTCTCGCTCGCCAACCTGGCGCTGGTCGTCCATCTCCAGGGAGACGCGGACCGGGCGCGCGAGCTCTACACGCAGAGCCTCACCCTGTGCCGCGATCTGGACGACCAACGCACGATGATCGACGTATTGGTCGGCCTCGCACGCATTCACTTTAAGGCGGGCGCGGTCGAACGGGCGGCGCAGCTCACGGCGTTCGTCGATGCGCGGCTTGCCGCGCTGCCGTTGGGGCTGGACGCGGCCGAACGCGACCTGCACGCACAAACGCTCGCGCAGGCCCGCGCGCAACTCGCCCCGGCCGTCTGGGATGCCGCATGGCAGGCCGGCCAGCGCATGGGGCTCGACGAGGCGGTCCACCTGGCAACAAGATGGGATTCGGCTGTCCGCTCGTAATACTTTTGTAATGCTCTTTTGGCACAATACAGTCATCTTTACCCGAGGTACAATTATGGACAAGATCCCATCTTCAGAAATTACCCCCGAACCGCTCTATCTTTCGCGGCGGAAATTCATGACCGGCGTCGCCGCGCTGGCCGCAGGGGCCATGCTCGCCGCCTGCGCGCCGCAGAGCCAGGATACCAGCGCACCGGCGGCTTTACCCGGCGCGACGCCCCAGGCCGGTGCGGGGACCGACGAGCTGGGCGACAAGCTCACCTCGTATGATAACATCACCCATTACAATAACTTTTACGAATTCTCGACCGACAAGGAACCCCCCGCCGAGCTCGCCCGCAATTTCAAGACCACGCCGTGGACCGTCACAGTGGGCGGGCTGGTTAACAAGCCCAAGACCTACGGGCTCGACGAACTGCTCAAGCTCGGGCAGGAGGAGCGCATCTATCGCCTGCGCTGTGTAGAGGGCTGGTCGATGGTCATTCCGTGGCTGGGCTTTCCCCTCTCGCGCCTGTTGAGCCAGGTCGAGCCGCAGAGTAAGGCCAAGTTTGTGCGATTTGAGACGCTGCTCGATCCCAAGCAGATGCCCGGGCAGAATGACCCGATGTTCGGCTGGCCTTATGCGGAGGGGCTGCGCCTGGACGAGGCGATGAACGACCTGACCCTCCTGGCAACCGGGCTGTATGGCAAACCGCTCCCGCCGCAGGATGGCGCGCCGATTCGCCTGGTGGTCCCCTGGAAGTACGGATTCAAAGGCTGCAAGTCGATCGTCAAGATTGACCTGGTAGAGGAGATGCCGGTCTCATTCTGGATGGCGACCTCGCCGGACGAATACGGCTTTTACGCCAACGTCAATCCCGACGTGCCGCACCCGCGCTGGTCGCAGGCAACCGAGCGGCGGATCGGAGAAATCACGCGACGCAACACGCTGATGTTCAACGGGTACCAAGCGCAGGTTGCCCAACTCTATCAAGGGATGGACTTGCGAAAGAACTTTTGATGACGTGGACTCGCACACTACGGACGCGCTGGCTTTCCTTCGCCGTCCATCTCGGCGCGCTCAGCCAGCTCGGCCTGCTCGTGTGGGATTTTTTCAATGACGGGCTGACTGCCGATCCGGTTCGCGGCGCCATTCTGCGCACGGGCAAGATTGCGCTGGTCCTGCTCGTGCTTTCGTTGGCTTGCACACCGGTCAATACGGTCCTGGGATTCAACCAGGCGCTCAAGGTCCGCCGGGCGCTGGGGTTATATGCCTTCTTTTTTGCCTGCTTGCACCTGTTCATTTTTCTGGTCGTCGATTACGGGCTCGACTGGGGACAACTCTACGACGCCGTCCTCGACAAGGCCTACGCTCTGGCCGGGCTCGCCGCGTTCCTCCTCCTGATTCCGCTGGCGGTGACGTCGACCAAGGGATGGATGCGGCGATTGGGGCCGATGTGGCGGACGATCCATCGCTGGATCTACCCGGCAAGCGTGCTCGTCGCCGTCCATTTTATCTGGCTGGTCAAGGCGGACATTAGCGAGCCAGTCCTCTACGCCATCGCCATCGCGCTGCTGTTGGCGCTACGGCTCCCGCCGGTTCGCCGCCTGATCGCGCGGATACGCGGCGCACTCATCCCCCGGCCCGCCGCAATTCCTCGCGACAAGCGCCTCCCCGAATAGCAAGCCCCTCACGTCCAGAAATGTGTTGAGGTCATGATGTCAGACAAGACGATATTGGTCGTAGACGACGAGCCGAATATCGGCGAGGTGGTCAGTCTTTATTTGGAACGAGCTGGCTATCGCGTCGTCGTGGCGCAGGACGGGCAGGCGGCGCTCCAGGCGCTCGACCGGGAACTGCCCGACCTGGTCGTCCTCGATTGGATGCTCCCCAAAATCGATGGGCTGGAGATTACGCGCCGGCTGCGCGCCGAAGGCGATATTCCCATCATTATGCTAACCGCCCGGAACAAGGAGGCGGATCGGATTGCCGGTCTCGAAAGCGGGGCGGACGATTACGTCGTCAAGCCGTTCAGCCCGCGCGAACTGGTCAGCCGCGTGAATGCTGTGCTGCGCCGGACGCGAGGCGTCGCGCCGGGAAACACGGAACAGCCGCTAGAGTTTGAGGGGCTGGCCATCGACCCGGGCGCCCACTCGGTGACGGTGAACGGACGGGCGCAGGTGCTGACTGCCAAAGAGTTTGCGCTGTTGTGGCTTTTGGCGCGCCACCCGCGCCAGGTCTTTACGCGCGAAAAACTACTCGACCTCGTGTGGGGACTGGCCGACTATATCGACCCGAGCACCGTGACAGTGCACATGCGCCGCCTCCGCGAAAAGATTGAGGTGGACCCTTCCAACCCACGTCACGTGCAAACCGTGTGGGGCGTGGGATACCGGTTTGAGCCCTGATATGGAAATGAGCACACCGCGGCGCCAACCCGGCGCGGCAATTCTCCGGTCGCTGGCCGGCGTAGGCGTTTCGCTGGCGCTGGCGCTGTGGATTTTTTACCTGTTGATGCGCCCGCCGCTGGACGCGATGGGGGCGCTCGCCGCCTTTCTCGCGACCACGGCGGTGATCTCGATCGCGGCAGGCTACGCGGCCTATCGCCTCGGCTGGATCCATCGCTCGCCGCGCATCCGGTGGACACTGCTGACCGGGTATGCCCTCTCCAGCCTCCTGACCTTTTTGAATGTCTGGGTGACCGCGCGGCTCATGTTCACCAGTGCGCACGACCTGATGCTGGCAACCGTCCTGCTCCTGTTTTCAGGCGGGATCGCCATGTCGCTCGGCTATTTCCTGGCCAGCGCGATCACCGACCGCGTCCGCCTGCTGGATGCAGCGGCACGTGAACTGGCGAAGGGGAATTTGCAGGTGCAGGCGCCGGTGACCGGCGCGGACGAAGTGGCGAGCCTGGGGCATACGTTCAACGCAATGACGAAACAGCTCCAGGCGACCGACCGCAAGCAGCGCGAGCTGGATGCCATGCGGCGCGATCTGGTGGCGTGGGCGGGACACGACCTGCGCACGCCGCTTGCTTCTCTGCGCGTCACGGTCGAAGCGCTCGCCGATGGGGTGGTCTCGGACCCGGCGACGGTCGAGCGATATTTGCAGACGGCGCAGCGTGATATCCGGTCACTGTCACAACTGGTGGACGATCTATTCGAACTGGCCCAACTCGACGCGGGTGGGCTGGTTTTGGAATGCGCCAACAATTCGCTGTCGGACCTCATCTCCGATACGGTCGAATCATTCTCGGCGCAGGCCGGGCAGCAAGGGGTGCGGTTGGAGGCGAGCAGCGCGCCCGGCGTAGACCCAGTGTATATGGATGCCTTGCAGATGGGCCGCGTGCTAAACAACCTAGTCAGCAATGCGCTGCGGCACACGCCTGCGGGCGGGACCGTAACCGTTCGCGCATACACGTCCCCATCCGGGGTTCAGGTGGAGGTCTCGGATACGGGCGAAGGAATCGCCGCATCCGACCTGCCGCGTGTCTTTGAACGATTTTATCGCGGCGAGAAATCGCGCAGCCGTGCGACGGGCGGCGCAGGGTTGGGCCTCGCCATCGTGCGCGGCGTTGTCGAAGCGCACGGCGGAGCGATCAGTGTCGAAAGCGAGCCGCACCAAGGGAGCCGGTTTCACTTTTCACTCCCCCGCTCCGAACCCACGCATTAACCCTCGCGGCCAGAACCCCAATAGCTTTTCGTTTGCATCCCCTCCCTCGCGGCGAGCAGGTTCCGCCAGGCGCGTTGGTTCCTTTTGCTGACCTATTCTTGGGTAACCTATCCGTTTTTCGTCAAGCAGGAACGGGATAGCATCGTTTACCAGGAATGTCCCCAACCCAGCATCTATCGCATTATGGCTTGAATATGCTACCGCTGGACGAATCCATACTGGGCCAGGAGGGCCTGTCCATCCGCCGAGAGCACAAAATCCACGAACTGCTGCGCCAGGTTGGAGTTGGCGCTGCTCTTAATGACGGCAATGGGGTACG
>JBAVQS010000297.1:0-3049 GCA_049694275.1 Anaerolineae bacterium
CGTACCCCATTGCCGTCATTAAGAGCAGCGCCAACTCCAACCTGGCGCAGCAGTTCGTGGATTTTGTGCTCTCGGCGGATGGACAGGCCCTCCTGGCCCAGTATGGATTCGTCCAGCGGTAGCATATCCCTGCGACTTGAGTGACTTGTCCTGTCTCTAACGTACCTGGTCAGGCCATGCATATGAATTGTCCTTGACCGCCTGGTAGTTGGCGTCGAGCTGCGGTTCGAGCAACACGATCGCCGCGAGCCGCCGCGCCATGTTCGTCACCTCGCGCGCTTCGTCGGTCGTCAGCCCGCGGCCCAGGTGGTCGTACTCGCGATAGCTCAACCACTTTTTAATGACCTGGTACCCGCCGATGTAATATTTCCACACCCTTTCGGGAATGTTTCTCCAATATGCTACATCGTTCAGATAGACATCTCCCGTCTGGACACCCAGTTGTTCGACAGTTGCGCCCAGGGCGTTCAGTTCGTTCGGTATATAATCGCGCTCGACCCGCTTGCCCTTGCCTGGCATGGTGGCGCCCTCTTTGCCTGCGTGGCCCCATCCCGCAGTCACGTTCAGGTAGCCGGCTTCCGGGTTGAGCCCTTTGCCGTCCTCGCGCGAAATGACGCCAATCGTTCTGAGCTCCGGTTGGATTGCTCCACTTGTGACACCTTTAACCTCGTGCTCAGTATCCAGCAGCGCGGCCACCTGCCGCCCGAGCGCCGCCGATGCAAGCAACATCTCTTGTGAAGCGGGAAGTGGGATACGCGGCCAGTCCTGCCGGATACCGTCCGCATTTTCTATAAGATAAGCGGGCGAATAGCCAATGGCAAGCGCATGCATCCAGACCAACCCTGCCGTTTCCTCGTTGGCATCGGGATCGGGAATACCAAGAGAAGCAAGGTAAGCGCGAGATGTATCCGAGAAATTAGCATCGAGTCTGGCATTCGGTGAATCTGTAGCATCAAGGAAATTACTTTGTGCCAGGCTGTGCCTGGTTTCAGCGCCGGTTTGCTTTGTGAACAGTGGGAAATGACGTGTATGACCCGAAATACAATCATAATCACAAATTAAGCGAGAGAAATAAAAAGGTGCTCCTTCAGGGTATTTGTCAGCCGTATCACGCGTTAGGAGATAGCTATTATTGCTAATATCTTGCAGTGCTAATAGTTCAGGCGCAGGCCTCGAAAAAAGCGGCTGGATGAAACTATCCAAATATGCTAATCGCACATCAAAGGGTTTAAATGGATAACGGGTGATCTTATTCGGGCTGTACTTGACGCTGCCCTTTAATCGCTTCCTTGCATCTTCCGCTTTGAATTCACCGGATGATTTCATAAAGCGCGGTTCTAGCAGTTTGTCGGAGAGACCCCTAAAATCTCTCGGTTGCGGTAAAATGTACGCATGACCAGACCATTCAAAACACCCGATTACGAAGCGACCCTCAATTCCACCGTCACCCTCCGCGAAGCCTTGCCCCTGAACCACTTGGCCCGCTTTGTCGTAGACGTGATCACCCAACTGGATTTGAGCGCCATTTATGCGCGCTATGCACCCGTCGGGGGTATCGCCATTGCCCCGGAAATCTTGCTGGGCTTGCTCTTCTATGGCTATGCCACCGGCGTGTTCAGTTCGCGTCAGATCGAACGGGCGACCGCAGAGAACATCCCATTCCGGTTTATTGCCAGCGGCTTGCAGCCCGATCACGATACCCTGGCTAACTTTCGCAAGACGTTTCTCCCCGAGATTCAAGAATTGTTCGTGCAAATTCTGTTGCTGGCCCAGACCGCCGGGGTCTTCCAATTAGGCAACATTAGTCTGGATGGCAGCAAGATTCATGCCGATGCCTCCAAGCACCAGGCGGTCAGCTATAAACGGCTGCGCGAATTGGAAACCGAATTGCGCCAACAGGTGGCCGAATTGTTTGCGCTGGGCGAGCAAGTCGAGCACGGCGAGCGCACCCTCCCCGCTGGCTTCAGTCTCGAAGAAGAAATTGCTTTCCGACAGGAGCGGCTCGCACATCTCGCCCAAGCCAAAGCGGTGTTGGAAGCGCGCGCCCAGGAACGCAATGCCACCGAGAAAGCCGCCTATGACGCCAAAGTGCACGAACGGGAAGACAAAGCTCGGCAGAACAAACGCCCGCCGCGGGGGCCGGCCCCGAAACCGCCGGAACCCGGTCCGCGTGCGGGCGACCAATACAACTTTACCGATCCCGATTCGCGCATCATGAAGAACAGCACGAATGCCGGCTTCGACCAACACTACAATGCGCAAGTGGCGGTCGATCAGGCGAGTTTGTTCATCGTGGCCCCGACGGTCTCCAACCATCCGAATGATCAGCATGAGGTCGCGCCGACGGTGGATGCGATCTCGCCGCGGGTGGGCAAGCCGAAAGCGGCAGCCTTGGATCATGGCTATTGGAGTCCGGCCAACGTGCAGGTCCTCGAAAGCCGTGGCATCGAACCCTACATTGCGACTGGACGTGAACCCCATCACCATAGCTGGCAGAGTTGGTTTGCGGCGCAACCCATTCCACCGCCTGCCGACGCGAGTCCGCTTGTCAAAATGGCTTGCAAACTGCAGACCGAGATTGGCCAAGCGATTTATGGGTTGCGCAAGGCAACGGTCGAGCCGGTGATTGGCGTGCTGAAGGAAGTGTTGGGCTTTCGCCAATTCTCGCTGCGGGGCTTACCAGCCGTGACCGGCGAGTGGTGTTTGATCTGCTTGGCCTTCAATCTGAAACGCTGGCATACCTTGGCCGCCGGCTAAAAGCCGGCAAGGCTGCCACGCGTCCCCACGCTGAAAAAAGGCTGGGCAATGACCGGAGCGCGTGGTGCAAGCGCAATTTGTTAATGTGAATCGACCCAATTGGGGCGGGGAGAACTCGTTCAGCAATTTCTCTCCGACAGACTGCTAGCGCCTTGCGCTCCTTTGATAATAGGCGTTATCCGAAATAGCGATCAAGCTCATCGCAGCAATGGCTGTGGTCGTTGCTGAATCCGCAAGTTATGCAACCCACAGGCAACAACCATGGCGAGATCAGAGAATCCTTCCTTGGTAT
>JBAVQS010000298.1:0-10039 GCA_049694275.1 Anaerolineae bacterium
TGCGCAGCCACCACCTCGTACAACGCCTCGCCGTGAACATCCAGCGTCTGGAATTCACCGGCGCCGGGGTTTGAGGTCTTGCAGAGGACAAAGGCCCCCCGGTCGGGGCGCGCCAGAAATGGCACCAGCGCATCTCCACCCAGATACGGGCTGACCGTCACTGCGCCCGCACCCAGGGTCTCGAAAGCCGTCCGGGCATAGGCCTCGGCCGTATCGGCAATATCCCCGCGCTTGGCGTCCAAGATCACCGGAATATCCGCCGGCACATGCGCAATGACCGCTTGCAGCGCGGCGATCCCGTTTGCGCCAAACACCTCGAAAAAGGCGCTGTTCGCCTTGAACGCCGCCGCATACGCGGCCGTCGCGTCGATCACACGCAAGCAGGCCGCGCGCGCCGCGTCGGCATCCGCTTCGCGTGGGTCCAGCCCCACGCACAAGAGCGAATCTACCGCCTGCACCCGCGCGGTCAATTTGTCAAAGAAAGTGGTCATTGAATGATGAGTGCTGAATGACGAATGAGCAACGTTGCTCGTTCATCATTCAGCACGCTGCGCTATCCCTACGCCTTGCCCAACACCATCGCCAGCAGCGCCATGCGCACGTAGAGGCCGTATTCGACCTGGCGGAAATACGCGGCCCGAGGGTCCGCATCCACCTCCATCGCAATCTCGCCGACGCGCGGCAGTGGGTGCATAAGCACCATGTCCTCTTTGGCGCGGGCCATCGTCTCGGCGGTGATGACATAGGTGCTCTTGACCGCTTCGTACTCATCCAGGTTGGCGAACCGCTCCTTTTGCACGCGCGTCACATAGAGCACGTCGGTCCCGGCCAGCACCGGGTCGAGGTCGCGGTACTCGGCCTGCGGCACGCCCTTTTCATTCAATTCCTTGATGACCTCTTCCGGCATCCGGAGAATATCGGGCGAGACATAGTTGAGCTTGGCGCCATAGAGCGCCAGCAAGCGCGAGAGCGAATGAACGGTCCGCCCGTACTTGAGATCGCCGAGCATGGTGATGGTCAACCCATCCAGCCGGCCGAGCTCTTCCCGAATCGTAAAGAGGTCGAGCAGCGCCTGGGTCGGGTGCTCTCCAATCCCATCGCCCGCGTTGATGAGCGGTTTGCGAAGATACTGCGCCGCTGTCGCCGCCGAACCGGTCTCGGGATGGCGCATGACAATCACGTCGGCATATGCTTCGAGCGTCCGCACCGTATCGGGGAGCGACTCGCCTTTGGCCACCGACGAATAGCGCACCTCGTTGATCGGGATCGCGCTCCCGCCGAGGCGCTCAATCGCGGCGATAAAAGAGGAGGAGGTGCGGGTCGAGGGCTCGTAGAACAAGCAGGCCAGCACCTTGCCCTTGAGCAGATCGAACGTGCCGACGCGCTTGACCATCGTGCGCATCTCTTCGGCGACAAGGAAAATGTCGTCCAGAATCTCGCGCGAGAACTGCGAGACGGAGAGAATATGCTGTCCATAGAGCAAACCGTCGCGCTTTTCGCCGAGCGGCAGGTGCGCAGGTTTGGAAAGGGGTTTGATCGTCATTCTTTTACTCCTTTATTATTTCTATATTTGCGTTCGGACATCACGGCCATAGCCAGGCTCGGCCAGCACCTGGCCCTCACGGAATGCTTCTTTGCCGCGGAGCACGACGCGCGTCACGCGGCCCTGCAGCTTGTACCCCTCGAACGGCGTCCATTGGCAACGGCTGTGCAGGTCCGCGCCCCGCACCGTCCATTCTGCATCCGAGTCCACCTCGACCCAGGTCTCGGGCTGCTCGGGCAGCTTGAAAATCCGCCGCGGATTGGTCACCGTGCGCTCGATCAGGCCATCCATCGTCAAGAGGCCCTCCCGCACAAGCTGCAGGTAGAGCGGGAGCGCCGTTTCGAGGCCCGGAAATCCCGGCGGTGGTTTGGGCGAATCCTTTTCCGCGAGCGTGTGAGGCGCATGGTCGGTGGCAAAGCAATCGACCACGTCGAGATTGGCGCGCAGCGTGGCGCAGTCCTCTTCGCGCGCCAGTCGCGGGCGCACCTCGACGCGGCCGGGGCCAATCTGCTTTTCATCTGCGCCGGTGAGGAACAGGTGATGCGGGGCGACCTCGCAGGTGACCCGCATGCCGCTCGCCTTGGCCGCTCGGATCAATTCAATCTCGTCCTTGAGACTGACATGGCAGATATGAACCGAACGCCCGGCAAGGTGCGCGGCGAGGATGGCGGCGGCGGTCGTGCGCCCTTCTGCGTGGCAGAGCAGTGGGCGGTCATGGGGCCAGTTGCGCATGTGCGCCATCAGCACACCCAGGCTGTCGAGACGGAGCGGGCCAAAGGTCTGGTCGAGATACATCTTGAGCCCGACCGTCTCAAGCGCAAATTCCGCGGCGGTTTCAGTATTGTCCGCACCCGCGCCGAAATGCAGACCGTAATCGCAGCGCGCCCTGGCCTGCGCCGTTTCCTGCTTGGCGGTCAGCGTCGCCCGGTCGGCAATTGGCGGCGTATTGTTCGGCATGTCGAGGACGAGGGTAAAGCCGCCCGCCAGCGCGGCCGCGGTCCCGGTCGCCCAATCTTCTTTGTGAGTCGCGCCCGGCTCGCGCAGGTGTACATGCGGATCGATCAGGCCGGGGAATCGTATCATGCTCATGCTTGAAACCTTTTGATGAACAATGGGCATAAAAAAAGGGAGAAAGCCTTAAACGGCTTCCTCCCCTATTTCCAAAAACAACACACTCCCTCGCTGATGGAGGGGAAAATCAAATTCCCGCCAGGGAATATGAATGGTGTTCAAGAGACAGACCAACATCAAACACGCATCTCCTGTGACCCCATTGGCACTGGGGAGATATTATATTCAGATTAAGCCGACTGTCAAACCCCCATCCCCCAACCCCTTCCCCCGTCAAACGGGAGAAGGGGAGCCAGATTCTCTCTAGCTCCTTCTCTTGCGCGGTGAGTCCCCGCCGTCAAATGGGAAAAGGGGAACCAGATTCCCTCTCCCGCTTTGCAGGCGGCACGTCCTCGAAGGGGAGGAGGGTTAGGGTGGGGGTGTCACTAAACTTGGCAGCCCGGTCGGTTCGGCAGGCGCTTGCGCCCCGCCTGGCGCGGCCAGCGCCCGCGGCGCGAACAAGATCAACAGCGCGACGAGGATAAACGGCAGTCCACCCACCAACCCGTTCACCGCCGGTCCGAGTAACGGGTTCGGTGATCCCGTAGTAAAGAGCACAAAGATCTGCGCAATGCCGTTGATGGCGCTGTGCCCGATCACCGCGGGCCACACACTCCCACTTCGCAACGTCGCCCACCCGAGCAGAATCCCCAGCGCAATGGTGAACAAGAGAAATAGGAGCATGCCACTCCAGGGGAAACCTGGATAGTTGAACCCGTACTCGTAACCCATCAGAATGACCGGCCAATGCCAGATGCCCCAGATGACGCCGCTCACAATCAACGCCGGGCGCGTGCCCAGCGGCAGCAGCTTTTGAAGCAGATAGGCGCGCCAACCGAACTCTTCGCCGAACGTGGCAATGGAATTCACGATAGGGGAAATGAGCAAGCCCGCGCTGATCTCGGCCAACGCGACAAGCCAGAGATTGTCGAGCACGCTCTGCCCGGTCCCCGCGGGCGACTGGCTCAAAGAGCGTTCCAGCAGCTTGCGAAAGGTGCCCAGGGCCGGATCATAGTATTGCGGAAAGAGGACAAAGAACAGGATCATCCCCAGGATGGTCAGGATGCCTGGCAAGAACCAGCAGATGAGCCCGTAGCGCCAGCCGCGCCGTAAGTTGGGGCGTAGAAGCGTGTTCTTCCACCCTTCCCGCGTCACCAGCCGCGTCAGAATATTGGCGAGCGCCGGCGCCCACATATAAGCTGTTGCCAGCAAGAGTACCGCGAGCGTAAACCCGCCGCCGATCTGCGGGCTGTTCGCTAATCCCCCATGCAGATAGATATACAGCCCCGTCGCCCAGGCGATGGCAAAAGCAAACAGGAGAAAAATGCCGATGCGTTTGAGATCCAGCTTGTTCATATTTTTATCCTCTCTCTCGATTATATCCCGCGAGAGGGATTACACAACCAGAGGACCATGGGACAACCGCGGTGATTACGCACAAGTAGGGACGATGCCTTGCGACCAAAGGGAGTCTCCCAAAGGGACATTCCGCCCATTGGACGCTCGCCCGGCCAGGGCAGGGACAAGCCGCTGCCCCTACGAGATGTGAGGAGTCACTAGGACAAGCCTCTTGACGCCCACTCTACAAAAGCTATAATCCCCATTGTCGATTCAAATTGCCCTTGAGAGATACCTTGCCGCAAGCGGCCCAATCCAAACACATGCCGAAATTTACCCCCGCGCCTGAGGCGCTGATCCGACGGTTCGACAAGGCGCTCGAGTCTATCCCCGAGGCCACGCCGCGCAAAATGTTTGGCTACCCCGCCGCTTTTATCAACGGCCAGTTGTTTGCCGGTCTCTTTGGCGAAAGCATGATGCTCCGGCTCAACGCGGACGACCGCGCCAAAATCGAGAAAAAGGGGGCCAGGCCATTCGAGCCCATGCCGGGGCGCGTGATGAAAGAGTACGTGGTGGTCCCGGAATCGATTCTCGAATCGCCGCGCCAACTGAACACCTGGCTGGGCAAAGCGCTGGCCTATGCTCGCTCTCTTCCGCCAAAAACGCCCAAACCGCGCAAGCCGCGGACGGCGAAAACCTAATCTCAGGGAGGATTCATGAACAGCTTGGTTCCGGGTGAATACGATGTCGTGTTGAACGGCATCCGCATCCACTATACGATTCGCGGCTCTGGCCCCGCGCTGCTCGCCCATTCGGGCGGCCCCGGGATGGACGCCCGCTTCTGGGACGATTTTGCCGGCATCGACCAATTCCTCACCGTCATCTCTATCCACCCACGCGGGTCGGGCCTCTCCGATTCCGCGCCGGATGACGCCTACCTCCTCCCCGATTACGCGGCCGACCTTCAAGCTCTGCGCGTTCACCTTGGCCTTGCCCAACCGATCGTGATGGGCTGGTCGCACGGCGGCATGGTCGCCCAGCAGTTCGCCTTCACCTACCCCGATTCCCTCTCCAGGCTCATCCTAGTGGACACCTCCGCCTATTTTGGCGAGTTCCTCGGCGACATTGAGACCGCGGTTCAGGCCTTCCGCGACCAACCCTGGTTTGACGAATCGCTTGCGGCCCTGAAAAAGGAATGGGCGGGTGAATATCAGACCGATGCGGATATGACCGCGCTCTGGGCGCACGAGATGAAATTCTATTTCAAGCAGTTCGACGAGCGCGCCCGCGCCTATCACACGCGCACCCAGGACCTGCCCGTGCGCATCGCATCACTCAAAGTATTCAACGAGCGCGAGGCGCCGACAATGGACCTGCGCCCCCACCTCAAGGAAATTCGCGTCCCGACCCTCGTCATCGTGGGCCGGCACGACTTTATCACGAACGTCGCGATGGCAAAAGAGATGATCCGCCACATCCCGAATGCCCGGCTCGAAATATTCGAGGACTCGGGGCACTTTGCCGTTGTCGAAGAACCGGAGAAATTTCGGCGGGTGGTGCGGGAATTTACCCGGCCTTCCCCTTGATCGCGCCCCAGTCCTTCCCTTTGGGCATGATGAACAGGCACTTGCCGTCGCTGCGCGCTTCCCATAGCTCGCCGAGCGTTCGCTTTTCGATGCTGTCCTCATTCGTCCAGTCGCGCTCGCTCTTGTACTCGACGACGAGCGTCCGCCCGTCCTTGAGCTGGCAGACGAAATCGGGATAAAAGCGGTCGGTCGAGGTTTGCAGCGAGAACGCCTGGTCGGTCTTGACCGGGTTGCGGACCCAGAACTCGACGGCGGTCCAGTTGTCGATAAACTGGGCGCACTCGAACTCGTCTCCCTGCGGCTTGAGATCGCCCACCCATTTGTAATAGTGCTTGTGGAATTGATAGCTGCCTCGATAGACCTCGTGATAGGGCGGCAGACGGCTCGGGTCAAAGTGAAAGCGCAGGTCGGGCCGCACGACGAGCGGGGTGGGTGATGCGGGGAGCAAGAGGTGTTGATACGCCCGCTGGCGTGCCTGTGCACGGTGGCGCTGAATCTTGTCCTCAACCGCCGCGCGGAGCTTGTACTTGTCGTGAACCATATAGTCGAGCGTAAGCACGCGGTCGCGCTGCAAGCCCCGAATCACGCGCTCCAGGAACCGCGCCATGTCGTCCGGCTCTAGATCCGAGTGCGGAATATTCCGCTCCAGCCAGTAGAGTAATTGTCCGGCGTTCCACGGCTCGGCGGTGAGCAGCACCATCTGCGCCTGCAGATCGGCGATAAAGCGCGTGGTCACATGCCCCTGTTCGCCAATGAGAATCTCCCCTTGCTGGCCTCCCGGCCGCTCGGCGGCAAACTCTGCCTCGGAGAGGGACACATCGAGACCGGTAAGCGACCAGACCTCTTCGAGCAAGTGTGTGGCCTCGAACTCTTCCAGTAAATCCCCTTGCCGAATGGCGAGCACCGGCAGCGAAAAGGGCACGCCGCGCTCGGCCGGCGTGCTCGTGTCGTAAACCGCATACCCCTGTGACTCGCGAAAGGCGCGTTCGACCGCGGATTGTCCCGGCTCGCTATAAAAGCATCCGGTGAGCGCGGCCCGGTCGTTCTCGCTCATCACCCCCTGAAAGGTGAGCGTGTTCGCCGCGGCGTCAAAGGTCACACGCGCGGCCAGCGGCGGCGGGAGCTGCGAGAGGTCCGGCGCTTGGGGGACGGCGACGGTGACAGTCTGGTTGGCGAAAAGGGGCAGGTCCTCGATGGGCGGCGGCAGGCGCGTGATCAAGTCGCGCGCATCCTGCCTTTCAAAACCGCTCTCGATCAGCGCTTCGGTTAGGGCGCTCGTCGCCTGGGCAAAGGTCTGCGCGGCAAAGGCATAGGCGAGGTTCAACTCGGGGCGCGTTTTGCGTTTGGCGTTCGGCAGCCGCATGACGCGACCGAGAATCTGCTCGACATAGGTGGCGGAGCGGAGGTCGGCGACGGTGCAGAGGACATAGGCAAAGGGGCAGTCCCACCCCTCGCGCAGCGCCTGAATAGTGATAATGTATCGAATGAGGCAGGTCGGGCTGGCGAGATGGACATTATCCAGTTCCCACTGGCTGCCGGTGGCGATAGCGATCTGGTTCTCGGGAATCCGTTCGTCGTCGAGCAGGCATTGCTTGACCACCTCGACCGTCAGCGTTGGCTCATCCTTGCGGCGCGGCTGGGCCTGCAGGAGCATGACGGGCCGCAGATACTCCCCGGTCTCGTCACACTCGGCGCGGGCGATCTGCTCCAGGCTGCGCAGTGTGACCACCGCATCGTGCACGAGCTCTTTCCACTCGGTCCGCGTTTCGAGCCGGATGGGCATTTTGATCATGTCCTCCGCTTGCAGCTCGGCGGCGGAGACGGAATGGAGGACGTTACTCGGCTGAGTCGTGGTGTTGGGCGTGGCGGTCAGCTCGATAATACAGGCGGGATCAAAGCGCGCGAGCGTATCGAATGAGAGAGGGGTGCGGGCATTGTGCGCCTCGTCCACAATCACCACCGGGCGGCGCAGGCAGAGGACGTTGGCAAGCGACGGGATGGGCGCGCCATCGGGATAGCGTTGGAGCTTGTTCGACACGCCGGCCGACAGGTCTGTAAAATGGCCGGTCAGCGCGCCGTTCTCGTCATACACGCGCCGGCCATCGGTATCGTCCACGCGAAACGCTTGAAGGGTCGAGACGATGATCGTGGTCTCGGTGTCGAGCGTGGGACGTTGGAGATAGAGCGCCTGATCCACGTCGAGGACGGTGACCGGGCCAAAGGTGGATTCGAGCGCCAGGCGGTAGGGATGTTCTCGATCCCGAAGCGCCTTGAGCGTCTGGTCTCGAATCGCATTCGAGGGGACGAGCCAGAGGACCAGGCAGCGGTCGGCGTGCAGCAATTCACTCGCGGCGAGGCCGATGCCGTAACAAGCCATCAGAGTCTTGCCCCCGCCGGTCGGCACGCGCAGGCAGACATAGGGAAGCTGCGGGTCAAACCCCGCGACCGGACGATAAGGAATCCCCTCGCCAAACTCTTGCAGCGTAATCTTGTAGAACGAGAGGTTCGGGTCGCCGGACCGGGCGCACTCGCGGAAATAATTTTTTAGCGTATCGAGCGCGCGCTGTTGGTAATTCTTTAAGGTGAGCATAAGGCGTCAATGGGCGTCAACGGAAACAGGCGTCAACCCTAAAGGGGGCTTCGCTCCGGATGGGAAACGGATAATCGGATAGTAACTATCTATGTTCAACTCATCCTCGAACGTCAACTCCGCCTGCTGAAATCCTACAACGAGCGCCTTTTGGTAAGCCGACTCGCGATGTCCCGGCCCGATGTCATTGTGGACCTTGATGCACGCGCCAATGATCTTGTAGGTCACATCCTCATGCGGAGCAGCCTTGACCAATCCCATTGTTGCATCCTTTCGTCGTCAACGGATGCTTCGCAAACAGCCCTCGAAAGTGCCGAGGGTCCATAAACAGATAGGTACATATTATCCGTTTATCTGTTTTTTATCCGTTGACGCCCCTACTCCACCTTGATCGCGTATGGAATCTGCTTGAACGTAATCCCCGCCTGCCTCAGCCGTTCTTCGCCCAGGCGGCACGACGTGCCGTATATGACCTTGGGACCGGCATGGGGCGGGAGGGCTGCGAGCACGGACCGCGTGAGCGCGTTACCCCCCTCAGGCGACCGGTCTTGAAGAATCCCGTTATAGAGGAGATAGACGCCGGTCCCGTGATGGACGCCGAGCAGCGGCGTCTTGCCGTTCGCGCGCTTGGGCAGCGGCTCGCCGGTCTCGACAAAAAAGACGTGGCGCGCGCCAACTCGTCAAATGTCACCTGCTCGCGGATGCGCCCCTCGGCGTCAAAGAGGGTTGGTCCGAGCGTGCAGTATTGGAAATCGCCCCCCAGCCCCGCGTCCGCTGCGCCGTTACTCCCCTCGATCACCCGGCGCAGGCGCTGCGCGGTAATATCGCGCGAGATATTCGGCTCGATCTCGACGAGGATGAAACGGCGACTGCCGCCGTCCTCCCTGTTCTGCTTGAGAACCGAATGGCCGGTCGTGCCGCTTCCCGCAAACGAGTCGAGCACCAGCGAGTCTTTATCGGTGGCAAGCTGCAAGATACGCTGAATGAGGCGAGTAGGTTTGGGGGTGTTAAACACTTCTGCAGCATTGGGAAGGAGAGCCACTATTTCTTTTTTCGCTTCTTGAGTGTGCCCCACTTCGTCAAACTGCCAAATAGTCTGCGGAACTACTCCTTGCTGAACTTCAGTTAGATAAATCTTTGGTGCGGGCACATTGTTCCCATCCTTACCCCACCATATACGTCCGTCCTTGTCTAATTCTCCAAGGCGGTCCTTCGAAATCCGCCAATACGAACCTTTTGGCGGACCTGAAATAATACGGCCAGACGGCGTGGTGATTGAGTAAATCCCCAGGCTATAGTAGTTGCGAGCTGCCAAGTTATTTGGGCGCCACAGGCCACGAGGGTCATTATCTGGATTCTTGTAAACACGGTCTTGCTTATCGGTTCGCGGAATGAGATTCCTCTGCCATATCTCGGAATTCTTGGCATATACCAAAATGTAATCATGGCTCTCGGAAAAATGCCGCGCAGAACCCTTGGGGGCATACATCTTATGCCAAATAACAGTTGTGATAAAGTTCCTTGCCCCGAAAATCTCATCCATGATTCCGCGCAGATTGGGAAGCTCATTGTCGTCAATGCTGATAAAGATTGAGCCATCCTCGCTCAAGAGCCGGTGCAAGAGCACGAGCCGCGGATACATCATACAGAGCCACTTGTCATGCCGGCTCAGGTCCTCCGCTTCGCCGCCGACCACCTTGCCCAGCCACTCGACGATCTGCGGCGCATTCACGTTGTCGTTATAGACCCAGTGCTCGTTGCCCGTATTGTACGGCGGATCGATAGAGATGCACTTGACCTGCCCGGCATAATACAGCAAGAGCGCCTTCAAGGCTTCGAGGTTATCCCCCTCCACCAGCAGGTTGCCGCTGT
>JBAVQS010000299.1:0-11081 GCA_049694275.1 Anaerolineae bacterium
GTCTGGTCGTAGGGGCAGCGCCTTGTGCCTGCCCAAGCCGAGGGCAACCACAAGGGATTGCCCCTACGCCGATGCCTTAAAGCCACGTGGAATTCGCTCTAGCTCACGTTTTTCGACCTGTTCGTGCGGCCGACGATGAAGAAAGCAATCGCAAAGAGCAAATGGATGACGACGAACACCCAGCCGACGGCCATGGCGCCGCTGAGCTGCCGGAGCACGCCGCCAAGCGCCACCAGGCCAAAACCAACCGTGTTCCCGTAAAAGACTCCATCTTTTGCTTTGGAAGCCTCTGCGTTTCTTGCGATCCAGTTCAGGACCGCGATGCCAAGCAAAGCGCCGCCGTATTGACGGAGCTCGGCAAAGACCCCTTCCGGAACTCCTGAGGGCAGCGCGCTAAACACCATAAGGCTTGGCGCTAATAGAAAACCGAGGCCGATGAGCGCCAGATAGATTGCGGCGACAATCAGCAGTAAATTGGGTTTCACGGGTATCCTCCTTGAACAAGCGGAAATCTTTGTCACGAGACTATACTTTATCTCGGCCTCACTATACGGGATTG
The DNA here is from genome assembly GCA_049694275.1 of Anaerolineae bacterium. Classification (GTDB taxonomy): domain Bacteria; phylum Chloroflexota; class Anaerolineae; order UBA4142; family SHND01; genus JBAVQS01. The sequence continues at coordinate 560 of JBAVQS010000299.1, forward strand.
AGGCAAAAGATACATCGGGAGAACTCCTGATTCGTCGCGCGCAACAAAAAAAATCCGCTTTCCCCGAATGGAGAAAGCGGATTATCGGTTCCTGTGCTAGTCCAGCCTGACGACGGTAACGTCGCTGCGGCGCTCCTCGGAGGGGAGGGTGAGGATGACCTGCTTGTCCTCACGCGCCAGCTTGACCGGCGCATAGTTGTTGAGGAGGGCGGCGGAGAGAAGGCTCGCCGGGACATCCGACAGCCGGATGCAGTCGCTCACGTTATCGAGGATGTGAATATAGTGCGTCTCTCCGCGCCGGGTGGTCACGACCGGGCTGGCCGACGGCGCCTCAATGGTCCCAGGGCGCGTGCCATAGATCGCTTCGCCATGAGCCTCCAGCCACTTGCCCACCTGGCGCAGCCGCCGCGCCTGAACCGGTAGAATCTCCCCGTCGGCGGTCGGCCCCACATTCAGCAAGAGGTTGGACCCCAGGCTGGCGGCGCGACAGAGGAGCTGGATGAGCCGCCGCGCCGATTTGTGATTCACATCCCCCGCATGAATGCCCCAGTGGTCGTTCAGGGTCATGCAGACTTCGCGCGGCAGGCCATAAATGGTCGTGGTGTTGAACGCGGCGGTGTTCTCCCCCGGCAGGTCCTGCTCAAAGCCCTGAATGTCCTCGCCCGGCAGCGGCCGGTCATGCCGGTTGTTGAGGACGACCGCATCCGGCTGGAGGGTGTGGACCGTATCATACAGCCGGTCATACTCGAACGAGCCCCCCGGCACAAAATACGCCGTGTCGCCGCTCAACGCCTGGCGCGGCCAATCGCCGTCAAACCAGAGGCAGGCGAGGTCACCATAGTTCGTGCACAGCTCGCGGACCTGCGCGTGCAAAAACCCGACATAGTCACTCCACGCCAGCCCACTCTCGTTGCGAAAGCGATAGGCCGGGTGATGCCAGTCGAGAAGCGAGCAATAGAACCCAAGCTTGAACCCGCTGACGCCGGCGCAGGCGTTCGCCAGCTCCGCCAGCGGGTCCCGCTTGAAGGGGGTATTCGTGACCTTGAAATCGCTCTGCGCGGTGTTGAACAGGCTGAACCCATCGTGATGCCGGCTCGTGACGACCATGTATTTGCAACCAGCCTCAACCGCCAGGTGCACCCACTCGTTGGCGTTGAACCGCGCGGGGTTGAACCGCGCGGCCAGCTTGTCATACTCGGCGACCGGCACCCGTTCGTCGTGCATCACCCATTCGCCGCGCGCCAGGATCGAGTAGAGACCCCAGTGGACAAACATCCCGAACCGGGCATCCTGAAACCATTCCAACCCTCGATCAGAGACCTGCATGAGTTTCCTCTATCCTGTGGGCAGCGTCCGGCGTAAGAGCCGGAGCCAGTTGCCGCTCAGGATACCTTCGACCTCGTCATCCTTGAACCCGGCATTCGCCAGCGCCTCGCCAATCCGCTGGAGGTCGGCGACGGTGTCAATCTCGCGGGGAGTCGCCTCGGCGCCATAGCCGCCGTCGAAATCGCTCCCGATGCCCACATGCAGCGTGTCCCCCGCCAGGTCGCAGATGTGCTTGATGTGGTCGAGCACGTCCGACAGGGTGACCGCATGCTTGACCGCGCCGTCCTCGCGCCAGCCACGCTTGAGAAAGGCGTTAAAGATGACCGCGCCGATGACCCCGTCGCGCGCAATGATCGCCTTGATCATCTCGTCGCTCAGATGACGGTCGGTCGGGACGAAATGCCGCGCATTCGAGTGGCTGGCGATCACCGGCCCATAAAAGAGGTCCAGCGCCTGGAAAAAGCTCTCCTCCGCCATGTGCGACGTATCGAGAATCAACCCGGCGCGGGCAAGCTGTACCATGAGCTGGCGACCAATGTCGGTGAGCGGCCCCGGCTGGCCGGTGCCCCCCGCATACCGCGTCCCGCGCCATGAAGGCCCGACGATGCGCACGCCGTCTTCAAACCACCGCGTCGCGTCCTCCGGATGAACAATCGGATCGGCCCCCTCCATCAACACCACGAATCCCAGACTGCCGGGCGTATCCACCACCCGGTCGAGGTCGGCGCGCGTCCGGATGAGCGAGATATGGGGGTCCTGCGTGAGCGCCCGGTAATAGTCGAGCTGTTCGCGGGCGGCCGCCTCGGCCTCCTCGGCGGTCGAGTAGGAACTCCCCGCATACGGCAGTCCGCCGTTGCGCGGCGAGACATAGAGCGTTCCAAACACGATGCGGACATTCCCGCGCATCAGGTCGGGGAGGCCGACGAGCGCCATCCCCTCATGTTGCGCCTCGCGTTCCAGCGCCCGCTTTTCGTGCGCGCTCGTATGGAAATCGCGCCCCAGCGCAATCGCATTAAAAGCAATATCCTCATGGGCATCCACAATTAATCGCGGCATCGGGTCTCTCTCTTCTCCTCGTTTTGATTTTGCCTCTGATTCAACTTACACCGGTCATTTCGATCCCACGCTCTGTCCTAAAGCGAATTCCAATTCCATTTACGGCCTCGTTGTAGGGGCTGTGCCTCGTGCCTGCCCCGTCCAGTGCGGGCAACCACGAGGGATTGCCCCTACGCACCCATCAACCGATATGGCATTCGCTCTAAAGGACGGCCTTTGAGCCGCGGGGGAGAAATCTCGTTACTGCCACTGGCCGTTTGCATAGAGCAGGAAACTGCCATCGTCAAACAACACGGCCGGAGGCAGGCCAGCGTCGTTCGCCCAGATCATCCCGTGTTGATAGCGCTGCACGTTCAGGGTGATTCCCGACTCGCCGGCTTGCGGTACGCCGATCCTGGTTCGCACCTCCGGGTGCTCGCACCAGACCTTGTTAAACCCGCGCTTGATGGCCGCAAACGGTTTGGGGAGCTCGGGGCAGGCATCCTCGGGCATCCCCGCCTGCCAGGTATCGGGAAAGCGAAAATAGGTGCGCCCCGGCAGGGTCCAGCCATAAATCACCTGGTTGCCCGGATCATGCAGGTCGTCAAACATCTGCCCCTGCGAGAAGGGCTGGTAGGCGAACGTGGTCAACTGGCTCTGCCCGTCCGCACAGCCCAATCGAGCCTCCAACCCTTTTCCCAGGGTGGAAAACGGCGCGCCCGGACCATAGGTGCACAGGACCGCGACGGGCGGCGGGGTCCGCGTGGCGGTCGCGGCGCGCACGGTCGGCGCGGCCAGCGTCGGGGGCGAGGTCGGATACGGCGTGGAGGTCGGGGTGAGCGTCGGCGCGGGCGGCGCCGCGGTCTGGGCATCGCCAATCAGGGTCAGCATGCCATCGTCGCCGGCGACATAGATTGTATCACCGATTCGCGCCATCGGCCCCGGTCCGCCGGGCACGTCGAGCAAGCCCACCTCGCCGAGCGTGCGGATGTCGAGAATCTGGACCGTATTATCGCGCGGGGGCGTCTGCCCGACGCAAGGGCAATAGGTGGTGTTATGCGCGAGGAACAGATGATTGGTCCCCGGATTGAGCGCGAGCCCCGACGTTCGTGCGGTCACGCTCAATTCACTCACCTCGTTTCCGTCCGCGTCCCAGACCCCCAGCGCGCTATAAAACGCCATCGGATGGGTCAGCCCGGCATAGACGCGTCCAGAAGCAGGATCGACCAGAAAGGCCGTGACACTGCCCCGATTCCGGGAGGACAGGACCGATAATTGCCCGAGCCCGCCTTCCGAAAAACGGTAAAGAACCATGCGCCCGTTCGAGCCGGGGATGCCGTTCGAGGCGAGCGTGTAGAACTGGCCGCGCGCCGGGTCCGCCCGCACTACCGCCGCGGAGAGCAGGGTCCCCGGGTTGGCGCCTTGCGCCTCATAATTCCCCTGCAACGTCAGCGTGTCCAGGTTGAACACCGTGCTGCCGGCGAACAGGCGCCGGTTGGCCGCATCGACGTCGAGACTGGTCAGCGCGCGGGTGGTGGTGACCGGCAGAGAGGATTGCACGACGAGCGAATCTTCGTCCACCACGCTCACCGCTCCATCTACGCTGTTCGCCACGAACAACCGCCCGGTTTTAGGGTCACGCGCCAGGTCGATGGGATGATGCCCTACCGGGACCTCACGCACAATCCGGCCGTTCTCGACGACGAACACCGAATCCGTCGAGGCGTTGGCCGCATAGACGCGCCCGCGCGCTTCATTCACCGCCAGCGCCGTCACCTTCATCCCGACCGGAATAGTCGCCGTCACCTTGAGCGCCTGCATATCGACCACCGAGATGCTATCCGAGTCCCAGTTGGCGACATAGACGACGTGGTTCGCATCGTCCACCAGAACCGCATAGGGACTGAGACCGACGGGAATATTGGCGATGACCTGGCCGCTCGCCCCCTCGATGACATCCACGCGATCGCTGAAAGAGCTGGGCACCCAGAGGCGGCCGGCGGCGTCAAAATCCGAGCTGCGCAGGTCGTCGTCGGCAAGGACACGCCGGAGCTCTTGTCCGCTGGGGTTGAACACCGCCACGCCGCCGCGGTGCTGCTGGTCGTCATAGATTCCGGCCCAGATCGTGCCATCGCCCGGATTGACCGCGAGCGAGCCATAGAATTGCGGCGCCGGGAACGAGCCGATCTCCTGAAGGCTGTCGAGATCGAGGATGACGATGCGCGCATAGGTTCCGGCGTACACGCGATGGCGCGGCGCATCTACGATCAGTTGCATGACATCAAAACCGGCGCTGAGCTTGACCTCGCCCTTTTTCTCCAAAGTGGCGGGGTCGCGCGCCTGCACAACCGGCGCGCTGCCCAGCCCAACCAGCAGTTTGTCGGGCGTATAAGCCAGCGACGCAACGGACTCGGAGAGGGACAGGGTCCTGACGACCGCATCATTCTGAATGAGCGCGAGGGTGGGACTGATATAAGTCCCCACATACAAGCGCGCGTGGGCCGAATCCGCGGCCAGGGTATTGGGCGACCGTGCGGTGGGAATCAGGGCCTGGACGCGCCGGTCACGGATCACGGCGATGTTGTCGCTGTTCGCGTTGGCGACATAGAGGGTCGCGCCGAGCTGCGCCAGGGCCGCGGGAGCGCGTCCTGCGCCGGGGAGCGGGAGGAGCGCGATCCGCTGCAGGACCGTGGGACCGGTCAGGCTCGGCTTGACCGGCGGAGGACGGGTCGCGGCCATCGTCGGGGCGACGGTCGCGGCCGGCGCAGTAGCCTGGAAGGTAGCCGCCGCCGGGAGCGCAGCGGTGGGCGTCGCGGCCGGGACCGGCGGAGCGATGGTTGGCGTGGCGCTGCACCCGGCAAGCAATACGAGCACGATGAAGGAAAAGAGCCATGGATGTTTCATCAGACCTCCTACGGCGCGGAATGCAGAAGCAAGGTCATTTTAAAGGGGGATGGACGCCAAGTCAACTGGCATTCAAACGACTCCCGCCAAGGGTGTGCGTCACGTTTGGGTCCCTATTCGACGCAGGTCGAATTTGCCATGCGTTGCCGCGATTTCAATCGCCCCCCCGCCAAACCGCGTTTGAGTTTTTCGGGAGCGTGTGTTAGAATGCCTCTCGTCGAGGAGGCTACATGGAAGTCTTGCTGATCAAAGACGTTCCCGGCATTGGCAAAGCCGGTCAAACGAAAAAAGTTGCCGATGGCTATGCACGTAATTATCTGCTGGCGCGACATTTCGCCGTCGTGGCGAGCGCCACGGCGCTCAAGCAGGCGGAGAAACTCCAGCAGGCGTCGATCAAGCGTGAAGCGGAAACACGCGACGACGCGCGCCGGCTGGCCGACATGCTGGCCCAGGTCCGCCTCTCCTTCCGGGTCAAGGCGGGCGAGAATGACCGCTTATTCGGAGCGATTACGGCGGGGGATATCGCAGAAGCGCTGCAGAGCGAGCACCAGATTACGATTGACAAGCGCAAGATCGAGCTGGAACAGCCTCTCAAAGAGTTGGGCCAGCACCGCGTTCCGATCAAGCTCCATCCCGAAGTCTCTGCAGCCGTGAACGTCCTGGTGGAGAGGGAATAAGGAATAGAGTTCGTATGCAAGAACCGCTCAACAAGAACGAAATCATCGACAAGATTGCCCGGCGCATCCAATGCACGGCGTGCGGGCGTCGTTACAAGGCGTATGATTTTGCGGTCGTCGAAGAGCGCGCGAACCTTGCGGTGATGCGTCTCACCTGCCGCGAGTGTCATAAGCAGAGCATTGTGCTGGCGGTCGTCCAGCGCCGTCAGGTGCGCCCTGTTTTTAGCGAGTTGGACCCCGACGAATGGCAGCATTTTCGCCGGCTGCCGCCGTTGGCGAGCGATGATGTCATTCGCATGCATCGCGAGATGCAAGCCTATGATGGAGATTTCACCGATGTCCTTGAAGACCCGCTGCCCGCCGGGGATGAATGAGCCGGGACCAAGATCGAAATTCAACTGGAAAAAGCGCCTCTCGGGGCGCTTTTTCTTTTGGATACGTATGGGCGCGGTTTGCAAACCGGCCCTTACCTGCGACAGGATATCCTCTGCCGCCGTAAGATTTGACAGCCTGACCGCATCGTATAGAATAGAGAGTATACCCCCCTGGGGTATATTGATTTTTGAATGCCTGAGGCCCAGCCGGACCATTCAGGCGTTCTTTATGGAGGCAAGGATGAACAGCGCAAATGGTCCGATTCACGTCAGCGACACCGATTTTGAAAAGGTCGTCTTGAAATCAGAGATACCCGTTCTGGTCGATTTTTGGGCGGTCTGGTGCGGCCCCTGCCGGATGATCGCGCCGTACGTCGAAGAACTCGCCAAAGAGTATGGCGACCGCGTGCTGGTCGCCAAGATGGACACGGACGCCAACCCGCAGACGCCGATGAAATTTGGCATCATGGGTATTCCGACGCTCATTGTGTTCAAGAACGGCAAGGAAGTGGACCGGCAGGTCGGCATGCCGCGTCAGCCCAAAGAGATCCTGAAAAGCAAATTGGAAAAGGCCCTGGGACCCAAACAGGCGGCCTGAGGCCGATATGGCGGAAGAGGACCCACGCCAGGACTTGATCCGGCGACTGAAACGAATCGAAGGCCAGGTGCGCGGCATTCAGCGCATGGTCGAGCAGGACCGCGCGTGCGGCGATATCCTGGCCCAACTCTCGGCCGTGAACGAGGCGGTCCGCCGCGTTAGCGTCCTGCTGGCGGAGCAGTACGCCTTTGAATGCCTGGGACACAGCGAAGAGTCGGACGAGGAGGCCGCCAAATCGCGCGAAACGATTTCCACTCTCATCGATACCTTGATGAAAGGACCTAGATAAGATGCCGCTGCTTAAACCTTCAGATCAGCGCTCTTGCGTCAAGAGCTCAAGAACATGACCGACCGGGTCCGCCTGGTGTTTTTCACTCAGGCAATTGGGTGCGATACCTGTGCGATCACCCAGCAGATCCTGGAAGAGGTCGTCGGCTTGAGCGACAAGCTCGAGCTCGTCACCTACAACTTTGCCATCGACAAGGAGCAGGCGGCCCGGTACGGGATCAAGCGCATTCCCGCGATTGCCCCGGTGCGCGTCGAGCTCAAGGCGACGGAGGACGGGACCGAGGAATCCATCGAGCACGACTATGGCATCCGCTTTTACGGCGTCCCTTCCGGCTATGAATTCATGAGCCTGGTCGGCGATCTCCTCGATGTCTCAACGGGAGATTCGGGGCTGTCGGAAGAGAGCAAGCTCCTCCTTTTGCAGGTCAAGGAGCCGATTCACTTTCAGGTCTTTACAACCCCGACCTGACCGCACTGCCCAACCGCGGTGCGGTTGACACATCGGATGGCCATTCAGAATCCGCTCATCTCGGCCGACATGGTCGAAGCGAGTGAATTTCCGGACCTCTCCCAGCGCTATAGCGTCTATGGCGTTCCGCTGACCGTGGCAAATGAAAAGGTACGGATGGAGGGCGGCGCGCCCGAAAGTTATTTTGTGCCCGAACTGCTGAAAAAGCTCGGCGTCGGGTACAAGCCCGAAGGCGCGGGCGCGGAAAAGGGAGCATAAACGATGGACCCGATTCAGGAAATCCTTCAAGAGAGCAAAACCATTGCCGTCGTCGGCCTTTCCAATAACCCGGCGCGCCCCGCGCTGGGAGTGGCGAGCTATTTGAAAAAGCAGGGATACAAGATCATCCCCGTCAATCCGAAGGAAAAAGAGGTCCTGGGCGAAAAGGCGTACCCCGACCTGCTGGCGATTCCGGAACCGGTGGACATTGTGGACATCTTTCGCAACCCCGAAGCGGTCCCGCCGATTGTCGAGCAGGCCATCCAGATCAAGGCGAAAGTGGTCTGGATGCAGCCCGGCGCCGAGAACTGGGATGCGGCGGACAAAGCGGAAGCCGCAGGGCTCAAGACAGTCGTCGGCATGTGCATGCGCGCCGAGCATCAGACCCGCTGAAAAGGGAACGGACTGGAAAACCGCCAGTCCGTTCCCTTTTTATTTGTCACCCCGACCTTCTTATTTGGCCATACCGGGCGCCGGCTCGCTCGTCGATTGCACAGGAGAAGCGCCGGGCGAGTTCGAGAGAATAAATCCCGCAAAGATGAGCAGAATGGCGGCCAGCTCGCTCACGCGAAAGAGTTGAATCTCCCCGAGCGCCCCGAGGCTGTGCGCCACAGCCACCACCAGGCCGCCGACGGCAATCTCCGCCGTCGCCAGCGCCCGTTCCCCCATGGCTTTCATCCGCATAAAGTGATACGCCGACCAGAGCGCGCCGAGGATAAACGCCGCCGCACCCAGAGTGTTGAGAATGATCAGTATCAACTGCGTGGGGATTAACGGATAGATTCCCTTGGGCACATCGGCCACCGAGACCCCCTGCAGCCTGGACATTTCGGCCGGCCCCGCGAGCACCAGGACAATGCCGATGGCTGAGAGGATGGACAGGCCCACCAGCGTGCGGTTGGCCCACACTTGCGGCAGAACGAGAAAGAGCGTCCCCATGCCGAGCCACGCCGGAATCAACAGCGCGCCGGTCACGTAATAGGTGCGATAGGTCATTTCAGACCAATTTCCCTGAATCGTCGTCAACAATTCCGCGGCCACGCCAATCGTCCACAGCGCGATGGCAATGCCCCACATCAATTGATGCATCCTTTTGCGCTCGAAATACTGGCGCCAGACGACGACGGTAAAGATCAGGCTGAGAATGACATCTGCGACCGAGATAAGAATATTGGTATTCACATCGACTCCTTTTCCATCAAGTAATTCTGAGCGGAGCGAGAAATGAAAAGGGCCTAACTCGCTTTCTGATCGGGCGTCGGCGCCAGGTGCACCTCCACCATCGTCAAAAGCATCTGATCGACGAACCGGCTGGTGTGCCGCATGAGCCGCATGACATCCAGCAAGGGCGAGGTGCGGGAGAGCTCGACAAGGCTCTCGATAAAACTGTCTCGGAAAAACATGAATGCGCGCAAGGCGTCGGGCAGCGCGATCCCGTACTGTTGATTGAGCTCGGCGTAGGTCCGCCCCAGCTCGCTCGCCCGCTGGACGAGCAATTTGTCGGCCTCCGCCGAAGACATGATCTCGGAGAGCGACAGGATCACGCGGCGACCGAGATCCCGGTGCTGCTCGCGAGCGCCGGCCGGAAAGCGCTGATACCACGCCTCCCCACCCAGCCATCCATCCGACACCTCAAAGCGCGTGCGCCCGAGCGCCAGGTGCGCCAGCATGCGCAGTTGTTGGTCCACGCCGGCCGGCTCGCGTTCCGTCACCACGGCGCGGAGATCCCGCTCGCGAAAGCGCCGGTGTCCACCCGGCGTGCGAAACGACTGGACGCGCCCACGGTCGGCCCAGATGCGCAGGGTCGCCGGCGAGACGCCCAGGCGGTCGCTCGCGGCCTGGAGCGACAGCCATTCTTTGGGTTCGTCATTCGACGCCATAGATAGAATCTCCCGAAGCTTTGGAAATTATAAGCGTCCTTGCACATTTTGACAACTTTCGCCCGCCCTTTCGAGAGTCGTTCAACTTGCAAACCGCCGCAACCCAGGGCAGATCCGACCTCCGTCGGCTGGAAAAGCCAGTCTGCGGAGGCAGACTTTGCCTTGGGTTGCGGCGAATTTCGACCAAAGGGAGTCGCACCAACAAGAACATAAAGTAGAGCGCGAACGATTGTGCTATTGACGAGCGCGTTCGAATGATGTAAAATGGATATGTATTCAATAGAGATTCTGGATGGAGCAAAAAGTGCCGGCAAAAGGAGCTCAACTAGAGCGCGTGAACGTGAACCTTCCGCGCCCCCTGCTCGACGACCTGCGGCGGCTCGTGCCCCGCTCGCGCCGGAGCGAGGTGATTGCGCGCGCCACCGCGCGCGAACTGCGCCGGCTCAAGCTCGCCGCGCTCCTGGAGGAGTTGCAGCGCGATCCGGCCTGGCCGGTGGAGGATTATCCTGCGCTCAAGAACGAAGCAGGAATCGAAACCGAGATGGGCCGGCTGCGCGGCAATCCGGCGGACGCTCCCGCTCCGGCTAAAACACGGCGAAAAGGATCCCGTGAGCGATTACCTGCTTGACACCGACGTGCTGGTGCGCTGCCTGCGCGGGATGGCCCCGACGATCGACCTGGCGCGCGAGCTCACCGAAGAGGGAGACCTGCAC
>JBAVQS010000300.1:0-12068 GCA_049694275.1 Anaerolineae bacterium
GCGATTCACATTCACCAGGAGGTAACTCATGCCTAACAGCTTGATCGAAATCACCTGCCCCAAGTGCGGGCACAAGTGGAGCGTTGACGTCGAGGAGGTGAAAAAACAGCAGGCGGTCATCTATCGGCAGATTTCTCCCATACAAACGCACACCTACCGCGTCCAGTGTCCCAACGACGGCACGTGGGTCTTGGTCGAGCTCAAGGAGAAGCCGCAATGAGCAAGTACGAGGTCGTCGGCGTGCGCGCCGAGACCGATGGGGAAAAGGCGCAACGCGAGTGGTTTCAAAAGGCGGTGCAGGATTCGCCGGCGCGACTGGAGGAGGCGGCGCGGCTGTTCATTGGCCTCGTCACCGGCCTGATCGGCGTCCTCTTTACGGTGCTCTCCATCGTCAAGAACCCCCAGCCGCAGTACCTGGACCTGCCGGGGGTGCGCGTTTTTGGCGCGGGGGTCGTCGTCCTGCTCCTCATTAGCCTGGGCGCGGCGCTGTTCGTCGTCGTCCCCGGCCGCTGGACGTTCAATCCCGCGGTGCCCGCGAGCGAGGTCGCGGTGTTCAACGAGATGCTCCGGCGCAAATCCACCGCGCTCACCCTGGCCGCCGTGTTCTTTGGTCTCGGCGTGTTGGCGCTCGCCGTTGTCCTGATGATCGTCTTTGCGTTGGCTCCTGTCGCCACCGTCCCATAAACACAAAAGGTTGGAAAGCGTATTGCAAGCTCTCCAACCTTTCCCTTTCCAGCCCTGTGGCAGTGGCGTGCGATCTGTAAACTGGAAACAATGGCCGTGGAAGTGCGTTGGCAAAAGTCAAGCCTTTTGATATAATCCCTTCAGCCAGGCGTTTTGCCAAAACGGCCTTGCAAGTCCAGGATCATCGTAGAGGCGCTTGAGCGAAGCGCTCCGTGTTCGTGCCGGGAGCATAAGATTGATGGAACGCGTGCCTGTAGCGCAAGCAAACTCTTCTGACGCGATGGCCAAGAAAAGAGTGTGGGGCCAGCGCCGAGAATGGTCAGGTTATTTATTTATCCTGCCCGCCTTTGTCATCCTCGCCGGTTTCCACATCCTCCCCGTCTTGTACGCCATCTTTATTAGTCTCAACACCGGCGCAATCAACAAATTCCGGTTCATCGGTCTCGGCAATTACCTCCGCGCGCTGGGCGGAGCGGAGTTTTGGAATTCGCTCACGCTCACAATTGTATATGCGCTGATGACCATGCCCTTTACGATTTTGCTGGGCCTTTTTTTTGCCTATCTCCTCTATCAAAAAGTGCGCGGCGTCGGCGTTTACCGCACCATCTTTTTCATGCCTTATGTCATCTCGACGGTTGGCTCGTCCATCGTCTGGGCCTGGGTTTTTGATCCATCCAGCGGGCTGGCAAACCTGATCCTCAAAAATTTCGGCATTGCGCCGTTGCGCTGGCTGGTTGAGCCTTCAGGGGTGGGCGAAATCATCGCTCAACAGACGGGCTGGCCGATTCCCAGTTGGGCTTTTGGCCCGAGCCTCGCGCTCATCGCCATTGCCATCTTTTCCATCTGGCAGTCGACCGGATTTGATATTGTCATTTTCCTCGCCGGCCTGACCAACATTCCGCGCGAGCTCTACGAGGCGGCGCGAATCGATGGAGCGGGCGGCCTGCAGCTCTTTCGCTATATCACCCTCCCGCTGCTCGCGCCCACAACCTTTTTTATCGTCGTCGTTTCCGTCATCGGGTCTTTCCAGGCCTTTAACCACATTTATGCCATGAATCAGGCGGCCGCCCAAAAGCTGGGCGGCCCGCTAGAGAGCACGGCCACGATGACCGTGTACATGTTCGATCAACTCTATACCTTTTCCGATTACGGCTATGCGTCGGCTATTGCCGTCCTGCTCTCGTTGTTTGTCCTGACGCTGACGCTGGTCAACTTTCGTTTTTTCGGCAATCGCGAACGGGCGTAAAATTCATCATCCGTTATTCAGCCGGTCCGGGAACGGTCCGTTCAGGACCGGCTGAATGACGAATTGCGAATCTGCATGGCTATGAATGTACGGGTACAAGAACCGGGTTTGACCGGGGACCGCCTGCGTTGGGTGTTCTCACGCGGACTCATCCACTTGCTCTTGATCATCGGCGCGAGCTGGTCGGTCTTTCCGCTGCTGTGGATGGCGCTCACCTCGCTCAAGGGATATTCTGAGGCTTCGGCGGCGCAAAACCTGTTACCGACGCGCTGGCTGTTCTCGAACTATATCGAGGCCTGGAACGCGGTCGGCATCTTTCCGCTCTATTTTGCCAATACCCTGTTCATCGCGGCGCTGACCGCATTAGGGGTGATTGTGACCTCGACGCTGGCGGGGTACGCCTTTGCGCGCATGCACTTTCCCGGGCGCGATATTCTGTTCATGGTCCTGCTGGCGACGATGATTATTCCGTTCGAGGTGACACTGGTCCCCAACTTTATCATCGTCACCAACTTGCACTGGGCGAATCACTACGAGGCGATGACCATCCCCTTTATGGCCAGCGCCTTTAGCATCTTTCTCCTGCGCCAGTTCTTTCGCGAGATCCCGCAGGACCTTTACGACGCCGCGGTGCTTGACGGCGCGGGACATTTTCGGTTTCTCCTCGCAATCGTCGTGCCGCTCTCGCGCCCGGCGCTCATTACGAGCGCCCTGCTCACCTTTTTGGGGAGCTGGAATTCGCTCATGTGGCCGATCCTTGTTACCAACAACCCGCAGATTCGGCCCATCCAGGTCGGGATTGCTTCGTTTATTACCGATGCCGGCACGCAGGAGCAGTTGTTGCTCGCGGCCGTGACGATCAGCATCATTCCCATTGTCATCATTTACTTGATTTTGCAACGCTGGTTTATCGAGGGGATTGCCTCGGTTGGTATCCGGGGATAACCCCTGGGAAAGGAGGTGCAACCCACATTAATCTATCGGAAATGAATAACCCATTGTCCAAAAAAATCGATTCCTAAAGAGGAGAAGTGACATGAAAAAGTATTTCGTCATCGCCCTGGTGTTGATGCTTGCCCTGGCTATTGTCGCGTGCAATACCGCATCGGCGCCCACCACGGCCCCGGCGACGACAGCCCCACAGGCGACCACCGCTGCGACAACGGCGCCCGCCGCGACTACGGCCCCTACGACCGCTCCCAGCAGCGGCGGCAATGCCGTGCAGCTCCAGTTCTGGCATGCGCAGAGCCAGGCGCAGCAGACGGCGCTGAATGGCCTGATTGACCAGTTTAACAAGTCCCACCCGAATATCCAGGTGACAGGGACCTACCAGGGCACCTACAGCGACATTTACAAAAAAGTGACCGCGGGGCTTGCCGCCGGCACTCCGCCGGACCTGGCGATTGCTTACCAGAATGATGTGGCGAATTATATAAAGTCCGACGCGGTCATCCCGCTCGACGACATGATGAAAGACCCCAAGATCGGCTTTACCGCCGACGATCTGAAGGATATCTTTCCGTCCTTTATCGACCACTACCCGCAATATGGCAACAAGGTCTATAGCATGGCCTTTTTGCGAAGCCTTGAGGTCATGTACTATAACGCCGACATGCTCAAAGCTGCCGGGTTCAACCAGCCGCCGGCAACCTGGGATGATTTCATGAAGGTGTGCGCGGCGGTCACCAAGGGCGACACCTATTGCCACGAGCTCAACCCCGATGCCTCGCGCTTTGCCGGCTGGGTCTTTAGCCGCGGCGGTAACCTGATTAATGCCGATGGCAAGACGGTCGCGTTCGGCGACGATGCGAGTCTCGCCTCGCTCCAGTGGGAGGCCGACCTGTTCAAGAACAAGTACGGGATGGTGATCGCCAAGGCCTTCCAGGACCAGACCGATTTCTCACTCGGCAAGATTGCCTTTACGATGGGCTCGACCGCCGGGCTACCCTTTTATGACAAGGCGATCAAGGACACGGGCAAGCCCTTTAACTGGGGGATTGCGCCGCTGCCGCACTCGACCCCGCAGCCTTCCCTGGATGCATACGGCCCGAGCGTGACCATCTTCAAGACGACGCCGGAAAAGCAGCAGGCCGCCTTTGTATTTCTCAAGTGGCTGATGGACAAGGATCCGAATGCGACCTGGGTCAAGGCGACGGCCTACTTCCCGGCCCGCCAGTCCACAAAGGACGCATTGACGGATTACATCAAGGCCAACCCACTCTATGGACAGTCATTTGACTGGCTCCAGTATGGCCGCGGCGAACCACAGGTCGCGGCGTGGAATCCGATTCGCGGCTATATTCTCGATGCGCTCAATGCGGTAGCCAACAACAAGGCCACCCCGGCGGATGCGCTCAAGACTGCCGTTGACAAGTCGAACGCCGAGCTCGCCAAACCCTAATACTCCGTCACATTGATTCTGCACAGTGGTCATTCCGAGCATAGCGAGGAATCTCGCTAGCGTAAAGAAGATGTCGAGCGAAGCGAGACATGACAAAATTATTGTGACAGAGTACCAGATTCAACCGGAATAGAAATGCCACGCCTGACGAGATGCAGTTCAACTGCATGACCAACAGGCGTGGCATTTTCTTTTGGGGCGTGGTTCACGCCAGGTGACCTGGCGGCAGCGACGGCTCTGAATCTCAGTGGTCGTCTCGATAACCGGGTCCGCGGTCTATTTTAACGCGTTCGTTATTGCCTTTAGCGCGTATTGGACGTCGGTTTGTTCGACGCCATAGTGCGTGGCCGCCCGGAGCGCGTATCTGCCACGGACCTGGAGCAGCACCCCCTCGCTTTCGGCGCGTGCAGCCAGTGTCGCCGCATCGATTCCATTTGGCCGGAGGTCGAACAGGACCATATTGGTCCTGACCGTGGCCGGATCGAGAATCACGTCTGGCAGGTCGGCCAGATTCTCGGCCAGGTACCTTGCGTTCGCATGATCCTCGGCGAGGCGGTCGACCATCGTTTCGAGCGCAACAATCCCCGCCGCGGCGAGCACCCCGGCCTGGCGCATTCCCCCGCCAACCATCTTGCGCTGGCGCAGCGCTTGTGCGATAAAATCCTTCGGTCCGACCAGCATCGACCCAACCGGCGCGGACAGCCCTTTCGAAAGACAGAACTGGATGGTGTCGGCATCGCGCACCAGCTCGGCCACTGGACGGTTGAGCGCCACCGCCGCGTTAAAGAGGCGCGCACCGTCTACGTGGATTTTCAGGCCATGCTCATTCGCAACCTGCCGTACCTGCTGCATGTATTCCGGGGTCAGCGGCGTGCCATTCGAGAGAAGATGGGTATTTTCGACGCAGATTAACCGCGTGTGAGGATAGTGGACGTTCTCGCTCCGAATCGCCTCGCGGATATCTTGAATGCGGAGCGTGCCGTCCGGCTGATTGGGCACGGGATGCGGCTGAATGCCGCCAAGCGCCGCCATACCGCCGACCTCGGCCTGGAACGTGTGCTGCTTGTCGCCGACAATGACTTCGTCGCCGCGCCCGCAGTGGGTGAGCAGCGCGACCAGGTTGCCCATCGTCCCGCTTGCGACAAAGAGCGCGGCCTCCTTGCCCAGCATCCCCGCGGCCAGTTCTTGCAGGCGATTGACCGTCGGGTCCTCACCAAACACATCATCGCCGACCTCGGCTCGGGCCATCGCCTCGCGCATGGCAAGCGTCGGTTTTGTCACCGTATCACTGCGTAAATCAATCATTCTGATTTCGGATAGCAGAATTCAGATTGCGGGTGTGACGCCTTTTTCAATCTGCAATCTGAATTCTAAAATTAATAGGCTTTGACGATCGACCGGTATGCGGTGGGCTGGCGCGATTGAAAGAGCTGGAGCTCTTCGCGGTATTTGCGGATCAGGTCCAGGTCCACCTTGCAGATCGCAAATGCCTCCTGCAGGACCGGTTCGCCCCCCTCTTCAGGCGGTTCGCCCTTGGGCATTTGTCCATACAATTCGCCGCGCGGCCCGATCAGCATCGACTCGCCGAAAAAGGAATAGGTATATTCATCGCCAATGCGATTGGCGGCCGCCATGAAAACGGAATTCTCAAAAGCGCGCGCCAGCAGATAGGAACGCCATTCGTCAATGTGGGGCTTTTCCCAGTTGGCGCAGACCGCAATGATCTCCGCGCCGTCCAGGGCCAGCGACCGCGCCGCCTCGGGAAAGGCCAGGTCCCAACCGAGGAGCAGGCCGACCTTGCCAAAATCCGTTTCAAAGACGGGGAGCTTGAACCCACCGCGAAAGGCCATTTTTTCTTCACCCTTGAGGTGGACCTTGCGATATTCGCCCATCGGCTCGCCATCCGGACCGATCAGCACAGCCGAGTTGTAAATTACGCTCTCGACTTTGTGCTTGACCACCATGCCAAAGGCGATGTGAATGTGATAGTCGCCGGCGAGCTTGCCGAGATAGTTGGTTGTATATCCGGGAACCTGCTCGGCGAGATCGGTAAAGTTTACCCCGTTCTCGTAACCGGTTGTCGCCAGCTCCGGCAGCACGAGCAGGTCCACTTTTTGGGTATGACAGATCTGCTCGATCATCTTGCCCATCCGCTCCAGATTTTCCGTAACCCGGCCCAGCAGCGGATGGAATTGAACGACTGCAATGGTTGCGTCGCGCATAATGCCCCTCTCTATTCCCTTCGGCGCTTTGCAAAGCGGTCAAGCCCTGCGGACGCGCGCCGGGGAAAATCTACCCGCGCTTGATTTTGCGCGAGGGATTCTGCGCGCAAATGATAGCACGGACGTTCGGAATTATCAACTGATTGCAATTGGTGCTAAAATCCCACTATCAATCAAACACGGCTCTCTTTCACTTGTTTCCCAATCTTTGCGCCTTGCTTGAGCGGAACCAGTCATGTCTATCATTCCAATCCATGATACCGAGTTGTATTATATCGAGCGCGGCGCAGGCGCGCCGGTCCTATTCATCCACGGCAGCATGAACGATTATCGGGCCTGGCAGGCGCAGATCGAGGTATTCGCAGCGCACTATCACGTCATTGCCTACAGCCGCCGCTTTCACTATCCCAACCCGCTGCCATCCGGCGTCACCACCTACGCGGTCATCGATCATGCACGTGATTTGGCGGAGCTGATTCAAGCGCTGGGCGTAGGCCCGGTCCACGCCATCTGTTCATCGTATGGCGGTTGTGTTGCCCTGGCGGCCGCCGTCGACCACCCCGAACTGTTTCGCTCGCTGGTCCTGGGCGAGCCCCCCGTGCTCACCTGGCTATCCGGGGCGCCGGGCGGAGAAGAGTTGTTGCAGGCGCAGGGCCAGCGGATCGCCGCGGCGCATGAAGCCTTTGTGCGCGGCGATGCGGAACGAGGAGTGGGCATCTTTATGGATTCCGTCCTCGGCGCAGGAACCTTTGAGCGCTTTCCTCCGTGGGCGCGCGCCCGCCTGATGGAAAACGCCCCCGTCATGCAGATTGAAACGGCGACGCCGCCCGAAGTTTATTTTCCTCAGTTGCCACGGGACGCGATCCGCAAGCTTGCCTTGCCCGTACTCCTGCTCACCGGCCAGTTCAGCCCGCGCATGTTTCATGTGGTGATCGACGAGTTGGCGCAAACATTGCCCAATCACGAACGCGAGACGATTCCCAACGCCTCCCATGCCATGCATAACATGAATGCGCCGTTCTACAATGAAAAGGTGCTGTCGTTTTTGGAACGGCGCGGCAAATAGGACGACAAAAAGCGCTGCTCCGAAACGTCTACATCGTTTCGGAGCAGCGCCCAAGAAATGATATGCGGCTTAGTTTTTCAGCCGCGCGATTTCGTCTTTTCCCACCTCATACTCGATCATCCCTTGCGGAATAGGCGCCGAGACCTGGAGCGCGCCCTGATCCATAAACTCCCATAGGGTCTGGAAAGGCACCTTGCCCTCAACCCACTTTTCCGCAATCACTGCGCCGTGGCCGGGCAGAACGGTAAAAGCAACCTGGCGCGGATCATCCGGATTTCGGAATGCTTCAGACCGCGAAAACGCGTTCTTGATACCCTGCGCCTGGGCTTCGGTTGCGCAGGATACCGGATAGTGATAGTACGGCGGGTCGAGCGGCACATATTCGACCACCCTGGGATCAAACGCCGAAATGCCGCGGTGTCCGTGCAGTTTGCTCCTCACGACTGGCACCTGTTTGCCCGATACCTCACCCCATTCCGGGCCGAGGGTGATCTGGGGCAAAAGCGCATCCATATCCATCATCTCGACAGCTTCCGAGGAGGGGGGATCATTCCGCTTGCCTTCCACCTGGCGAACCATGGCGCCGGTCCCGCCCTCGCGGACGCCGACGATCACCGCCAGATCATCATCGGCAATCTTTACCTTGTCGACCGGCCGCGAGCTTCCTGTCACGGTTGCGACCAAACCGTTCACCGTCGAGTCCCAGGTGGAAAAACACCCTTCGCTGTACTGGCTCGCCACGCTCCCGCTCACCGCAGGCACCGAGACGATATTTTCGATGATGACCATTTCGGTAAAGAAATTGCGTTTCCCCAACTCTTTACCCGCGACCTGCATCGCTTGCGGCGTCGTCATGCTCATCCACTGCCCGTGCGAAATCGGCTCATCCACGATCTGGTGATTGGTGACCTCGCGGGTGCTCATCGTCGTCGTGATGCGCATGACAATATCGTCGTAGAATGCATCGAGCCCTTCTTCCCATTTACTCTCAGGGAATGCGCCGACCAGGTCAAAATGATAGACGCTCTCGGGATGATCGTCGCTGACAACCAGGAGGACACGGATGCTCTTGGTATAGGCCTGCAAGAGACGCTCGACCGCCATGATGGGCCCGCCGCGATGCCCTTGTTCATAGAGGACGCGATAGGCCGTGGGAGAAAGCCCCGGAAAGTCGTAATCGGCCGGATCGGGCGGGTCCTTTTTCAGCGTTTCGGCGAAACGGTCCAGCAGTTGCTGAAATTTGGCGCGCGAGGTGCTCACCATGCTATAAACCGTTGGCGTCCGATTTAGCTTGAATTGCCGTCGGACCGAAAAGAGGGGCGCCTCGCGCCAGCCGATTGGCCGGTCGAACGGCGCCGTTGTCAGAATGACGTCCGTTTGATCGTCGGGAACTTGCTGTACATTGTGCCCACGCCGCTTGAAATGGTCCAGCAGCTCGCCGACGAATTCCTCCAGTTGTTCGCACTCGGGACCCGGTATATAAGCCAGGTTGATGGTGCGCAACCAGGAGTGCGCGGGTTTGGAGAGGAGAACTGGTTCTTGCATAATCTTGCTACACTCCCTCGTGAATTTACTAGCGTTCCCAACCTTCTAAATGCAGCCGGCGGACGGCCCAATCGGCCAGGCGCGGCGCAAGCATATTCACATAGATAAGCGCATAACCGGAAAACGGAATGACGACCTCCGTCTGGCGCTTGACAATGGCGCGAACAATGGCGCGCGCGACTGATTCTGATGACAGCTTGCTCGAGATCCAGGGGACTTTCAGCGCGCCGATCATGGGCGTATCGACACGTCCGGGAAAAACGCTTGTGATATGCACGCCAGTGCCCTGTAATTCCTGCCGCATCACATCGCCCAGCCCCGTTAGCGCAAATTTGCTTGCCACATAGGGGGCATCGGGCGGAAGGCCCTTTTTGCCGTCGAGCGAATTGAGAATGACAATGTGCCCCCGCCGGCGTTGGAGCATCCCGGGTAGGACCGCCAGAATCGCATGGAGGACGCCATAGAAATTGACGGCGAGCGCCCGCTCGAAATCCTCTGCGGTCATCTCGGCTACCGGTTTGCGGACATAGATCCCCGCATTGGCGATGAGTATATCCACACATCCCCAACGGTCAAATGCAGCCTGCGCCAGCTTGTTGACCTGCTCACGAACGCTTACATCCGTCGGCACGGACAAGGCCGATACACCCAATGCCTCGACCTCCCGCACAAGCGCTTCAAGGTCCGGGGCCGTGCGCCCCGCCAGCACGAGGTTTGCCCCCTCTCGCGCCAACGCCAGGGCCGTGGCGCGGCCAATGCCACGCGATGCGCCGGTAACGATCGCCACCTGATTCAGGAATTTTTGAGACATTGGGAACCAAAGGCAAAACGGGTCGTAATATTTAAACACCCGAGCCGGAAAATAGTGACACAGGCGCCGCGTCCTGAAAAATAAGCTGACGGTGGAGGAACAATTCATCGTCAGCCTATTCTATCACGCCGCCCTGTGAATGCCCAAAAAATACCGCGCGCGCGCCGGGCGAGCCATGCCGGCTTGAGGAGTATCCCTCCTGGGGCGCTTCATCGCTTGATTTTCCCCTACATCGCGGTTAGAATTCGGTTCGTGGATGTTATTCTGACGCACGAAAACGCCGATTTTGACGCGGTCGCGTCGCTGGTTGCCGCTAACCGGATTTATCCGGAAGCCATCGCGCTTCTTCCAAGGCGCGTCAACCGCAATGTTCGCGATTTTCTCTTACTCTATGGCGACGCGTTTCAGCTTGCGGCGCAGGAAGAACAGCCACGGCGGCGCTTTAAGAGTGCGCTCCTCGTCGACACGCAGAATCTCCCCTCGGCGCGCGGACTGGCCGAATCGCCGCAGGTTCATATCCTCGACCACCATCCGCTCGTGCATCCGCTTTTGGAGGGGAACAGTTATCTGGGCGGCGAAACAGGGGCGACGACGACCCAACTTGTCGAGGCGTTGCGCGAAAAGAACTTGACCCTGTCGCCTATCGAGGCAACCCTCCTCGCGCTCGGCATTTATGAGGATACCGGTTCGCTCCAGTATCCCGACACAACCGTTCGCGATGTGACCGCGGCCGGGTACCTGCTGGAACGGGGAGCGAACCTGGGCCTCGTCTCGGAATTTCTGCACCATCCGCTGAGCGAGGCCCAGCACCAGTTGTATAATCAGCTCTTGCAGGGCGCCGCGGTTCACGAGATTGCAGGGCATTCCATTGTCATTGCCGCCGCCCGCAGCAAGCAATATGTCGAAGAGATTTCAACCCTGTCCCACCAGTTGATGACCCTGTTTGACCCATCAGCCCTTTTTCTGCTTGTGCAGATGAAGGATCAGATCCAGATGGTGGCGCGCAGCAAGCACCGTGCGATTGACGCGGCTGAGATCACGCGTGAGTTTGGCGGCGGCGGGCATGCGACCGCTGCGGCGGCGCTCATCCGCGAGCGGGGATTGAAAAAACAACAAAACAAGCTGTTCAAGCTCCTCCAGGAACGGGTCAAGCCGCTCGCCCGGGTCCATGAGATTATGTCGTATGGGGTGCGGGTGATCGAGCCGAATGCGACGATCGCCGAAGCGGCCGAGGTGGCGCGCCGCTGGGGGCACGAAGGATTTCCGGTCGTCGAAAAGAAAAAGCTCGTCGGCGTCCTGACGCGCCGCGAGATTGACCGGGCGCTTCACCACAAATTGCAGAAACAGCCTGTTCGCAAATTCATGAGCCAGGCCGCCGCCGTCAGTCCGGCCGATTCCATCGAGACCCTGCAAAAGGTAATGACCGAGCATGGCCTGGGACAGGTGCCCGTTGAGGAGGACGGCGGGATTGTCGGCATCGTCACGCGCACGGACCTTTTGAAATTACTGGCGGCGCCTGGCCGCCCGTCGCGCGAGCAAGAGATCGGCGAACGGTTGGACCGCGCCCTCCCTGGCGACTTGCTCCGCATTCTCAAAGAGGTCGCTCAAACCTCGCGTGAGCTGGGCTATTCGCTCTACCTGGTTGGCGGGTCGGTGCGCGACTTGCTGATCGGCCAGGTCAATCTTGACCTCGACCTCGTCGTGGAGGGGGATGCGATGGCGCTGGCGCAACGGCTGGCCGACCAGTACGGCGGCCGCATTCACACCCATTCGCGGTTCGGCACTGCCCGGTGGATGACCCCGCGAATCAAGGGCGCCCAACACCTCGACCTGGCGAGTGCGCGCACGGAGTATTACGAATATCCGTCGGCGCTCCCCGAGGTCGAGCGGAGTTCCATCAAGATGGACCTGCACCGACGTGACTTTACGATCAATTCCATGGCGCTTTGTCTCGACCCGGACCGCTACGGCGCTTTGCTCGATCCTTACGGCGGTGAGCAGGACCTGCAGCGTGGTTTGATTCGCGTCCTGCACAATCTGTCGTTCATCGAGGATCCGACCCGCATCCTGCGCGCCGCGCGATTTGAGCAGCG
>JBAVQS010000301.1:0-33551 GCA_049694275.1 Anaerolineae bacterium
AGTGCCCACGCCGGTGGGCAAGGCGCATGCACCTGCCGCAGATCATCCGTGGCGGCATATGCCCGTGGGGCGTGCGGTCTTCTTGCCTCGCAAAAAGCGGTCACCCGCAAAAGTCTAACGGACACCCCCGTGGGTAAAATTTGCGTACTTGAATTATGACGCCCGATTACCGGCGCTCTCTTACGATGAGACGACGACCCAGGAAAACCAGGCCGCCTCACCGAATGTTCAAGCCGGCGCGCTCTCGCCGACCGACTCGTTCTACCAACAGTTGATTGCCAGTACGCGATAAAAGAGGGGGCGGCGACCCGCCGGGTATGCGGGGCGATAACGGCGCACTGTGCGGCGCGCGGGTAAAGCGAAACCGACCGGTCATCTGTAAACCGGTCGGTTTTGTATACACTTTTTGTGATCGTGTCCTGCGGTTACATCACGTCAAAGGTCTCAAAGACCATGAGGTTGGATCCGCCTTGCAGGACCGGGCATCCCTTGGCAATAGCGACCGCCGCATCCATCGAGTCCGCCTTGACGATCGAATAACCGCCAGGGATCATCCCGTTGGTGATATCGGACACCGTGCCATTGCTGGCAATCGTTTTCGCGTTCTGGGTGGTCGGGTTGCCGGGATCGACCAGCGCATCGCCGATCTGGGTGAACCACGCCGTCCACGCGGCCATCAATGCTTGCTGTTCGGCTTCCGTGGCCCCCATCTTGCCGGCGCCATACAGTAATAGATACTTTGCCATTGCACTCCCTCCATTGGATCGTGAATCTCTCGCCAATCGTACTACGTTCCGAGAACGGGATTGTATTCGCAATTTTTGTGGGACGATTTCATCAATCGCCATCCAGCGTTCGCTGCAGGCCTTCGCATGTCCGGATGTACTCTTGCACCATCTCTTGCACGACCTCGGACACGGACTGGACCTGCTTGACCTGCGCCACGCTGTAGCCGGCGCTCCAGAGATCGCGCCAGCGTTTGGAGTGCAATTCCGGCTGCTTTTCAAACTCCTCCACACTGCGCGCCAGCCACGTCGCCGGATTTCCCGTAATCTCTTTGGTCGTGACGATATCTTCCGGCCCTGCTTCCACCACCGCCTGCTTGTATTCGGGCGCGGCGCGGGTCTCGTGCGTGGCAATCATGCGCGTCCCGACGACCACCGCGCACGCGCCAACGGCGAGCGCGGCCGCCATCTGCGCGCCGGTGCTGATTCCCCCCGCCGCGGCGACCGGAATGCCGGTCTTTTCGATCAGGTAAGGTACCAGGATCAGGGTGGGCAGGGTCCCACAGTGCCCGCCGGCGCCCGCCGCCACCGCAATTAACCCATCCACCCCGCGGTCGCGCGCCTTGAGCCCCTGCTGGACGGATATAACATCCGCATAGACCAGGCCCCCATTCTTGTGGACATCCTCCACGATAAGCGCCGGGTTGCCAAGCGAAGCGATAAAAAAACGGACGCCCGCGTCGAGGCAGAGTTCCAACTGCTGCTTCCACTCAAAACGTCCCGAGAGATGGATGTTGACGCCAATCGGCTTGTGCGTCCCCTGCCGAACAATCATGAGCGCCTGCTGCAACTGATCGAGCGTGCGATAATTCGGAAGGGGAAAAGCGCCGAGCGCGCCCGCCTCGGATACGGCGATGACATATTCCTCATAGCTGACCAGGAACATGGGGGCACCGATGATCGGATAATCAATGCCGACCAGGTCGGTAAACGGGGTTCGAATCCGGTTCACGCGGTGACCGCCAGCCCTTCGAGCGCCTCGACCGCGCGGCGGACGGTCTCTGGAACGGGCACCGCTTTGCCGCTCGCCAGGTCGACATTGACATATTTGATGGTCGCGCGGTTGAGCAGTGCGCCGTCCGTCGCGCGCCGGATCTCGAACCGGCTTGTCAGGCTCGTGCGTCCGATGCGCGCCGTCCGCACGTAAATGTGCAGCAAGTCGTCCAGGCGCGCTGCCGCGCGGAATTCCATCTCCGCGTGGACGACGACCATATCAAACTGTTGAACGGATGCCAGTTCGAGCGGCGGAAAACCGAGCGCCCGAAAGTATTCGGTCCCGGCCTCGTCGACAAATTCCATATAGCGCGAATTAAAGACGATCGCCTGCGGGTCGACCTCGCTGTAGCGCACCCGGTGGGGATGGAAGAAATGAAACGGGGCGGTTTCATCGCTCACGGTGTAATCTCCGCTTGCTCCTGTACCATCTTTTTGCACGCCGCAATCTCCTGGCGCGCTTCGGTCAGGATGGTCATCCGCTGCGCCTGGAGCGACCCCTCGCCGTTCAGCGTGATGGTCTCCCGGTCGGCGCCGGTAATCCGCCGGATCAGGTCGAACATACGCAGCCGGTTCTCCGTCGAAACGCCGGCCACGCCGCCGAGGTACTTGTCAATATCGTCGTGTAATTCGGGGAGCAGGTAATCCTGATAGGTCGGCGCTGTCACAACCAATCCACCCGCCAGATCCTGAATGATCTTGACGATCTGATGATAGTTGTTGGCAAAGTGATACTTGGCAATATTCGTCGTGACCGGATTTGGCACGGGGATGCCCCCATAGACGACATAATTGTAGCAGGCCGCATAAGTGAGCGCACGGAGCGTTTGCAAATAGATGACAATGTCGGTGATCTTTTCCTGGACGTGCGGCGCGCCGGCCACGCCGTTATATTCGGCGATGGCCTGCGCCACCCCCAAAAGCTGTTCCGACATCGGGATGCGATAGGCGCTGCCGGTCCTCCGGTGAAGCAGGGCAAAGTTGTGCGCCAGCACCCCTGCATACTTCCATTCGCCGCAGAGAAAGACCCGTTCCCACGGCACGAACACATCGTCAAAGACGATGAGCGAATCGGTGTGCACCCGGACCGGCCGGCTGTTGGGAAACTCGAACGGGGTGATATGGGCATGGAACGGACGGCAGATGAGCTTGATGCCTTTAGTATTGGTCGGAATCGCAAAGGCAACGGCATAGTCCTTGTCCGCTTCCGTCATCGCCCGGCAGGGGATGGCAAAGAACTCGTTGCTGTTCATGGCCCCACTGATATGAATCTTGGCGCCTCGCACGATGATGCCGTCGCTGGTCCGGTCGACCACGCGCAGGTAATAGTCCGGATGGGCCTGCCTCGGGTCGGATGGCCGCAGCATCCGGTCCCCTTTGACGTCGGTGACCGCGGCCACTACCGCCAGGTCCTCCCGCTTCAAATGCTGGCGATAAGCCTCGATCCGGTCGCAGTATTCCTTGTTGCCGAGCATGTTCGCCGTGATGCTGACGGCGTTCAGCGCGTCCGCGCCAATGTCGTGGGCCAGGGGGATGAACCCGTCGCCTAACCGCGTCGCGGCGATAATGAGCTCCAACTGCTTGACCAGGTCTTCGCTGTTCGCGGGGACGTGATAGTAGCGGCTGATTTCTTCGCCCAGGCCGGCGTCGTGCACGACCGCCAGGTCGCGGTACTCGGACCGCTCGGCAATCTCATAATCCAGGGCCATTGTATCCACGCAGACCCCGAGGTCCGGATGGGTGGTCACGTCCTCCACGCGCTCGCCCTTGTAATAGACCACCCGTTCATCCCGCAGGCTTTCCTTGTATTGTTGCGCCGTCTTGAGACCCATGCGTTTATCCTCCAGTGCCAACCACAATCTTGTCTGCCATCCGTCGTCAGGCCGCTTCCGGGATTCCCTGGTGGAACCATGGGAAAATCGCCTCTTCCAGATGGCTTCCCATCAAGCTGTCCACGCACAGCGTGGCGCTCAGCGAGGCCCCGTCGACGCCGCCGCCCCACAGCCGCTTGCCGTACTGGTCGCCGACAAAATAGAGCCCTTCGACCCAGGGCGATTTCACGTCGGGCCGCTGCACCCCGACCGGTCGCCAGAGGCCGTACGCTTCAGGAGAGGGGGTCCAGATGCAAAACTCCATATCCTCTTTCCAGGTGGGGAAGGTTTGTCGGAACCAGTTATCGCACCAGTCGGTCACGCGTTTGACCTTTTTGGGGTCGCGCATCTCCTTATCCGTCAGCGCAATCGAAAACTCAAAGGTCCGCTTGCCTGCTGGGGCACGGTGGGCGCACGCGCCCATCGCCCAGATCACCAGGTCCACATCGCCGATATAGCCCTCATTCCGGATGACGCCGGGCATGTAAATAAAGCTCCGCTCGTCGATGCCCTTGTCCTGCCAGATGTCACGTTTGAGGCCGATGTAGGCCGACAACAGACCGGCGCCCCAGAATTTGGTTTCGAGTGTCTCCACCCAATCGGCGGGGAAAGGCTCGCGGGGCAGGACGCTAAAGATGTACTTGGGTGGGATATTGCAGATCACGGCGTCAGCAGAGATTGTCTCCTCGCCCTCCTCTGTGCGCACGGTCACGCCCTTGACCCGTCCGCCCTCTAGCAACACCTGCTTCACGGTGGTGTTGCGCCGCACCTCGCCGCCATGAGCCAGCAGCACGTGTTCCATGGCCAGGGGGATGGCGATTGTGCCCGGTTCGTCGACCGTTCCGACCGAGCCGGTAATAATGTTCATGCCGATGGGCCGCGCCACCGCCATATAGCCGAGAAAATCGCCCGCGGGCGTCATCGCGGGCTCGGCCTGCGCCGTCTGCGAAGAGGCCAGCACCTTGATATAGTCATAGGCCTCGGGGTGGAGGTTCTTGGGAGCGAGCCAATCGGCCAGCGAAATGTTCATCGCATTCGCCACATCCTGCATCGTGGAGGTGGCCATGTCGCGCAGCGCGTCGCGCGTCTTGGCAAACCCCTCTTCGCTCATCCACGGATAGGCCTGGCGGGGTTGAACCTGATAGACCCGGTCGCCCTTGGCGTGGTCGACAAAACCGAAACCGGTGTTGGTCGGAATCTCCACCTGCTTGCCGAGGTGGTCGAGCAGAAAACGAACGCGGCCTTTGTTGCCCCAGAACAGGCCATGCCCGCCCGCCTCAAAGGTATAGCCGTCGAGCAGGCCCTTGCTAAAAATCGTCTCCAGGTCCGGTTCCGTATCCGAGATCAGGGTCCGCGCGTGCCCCAGCGCCTTGCGAAAACCCTGCGCGTCGAACTCGACGCCGTCGGCCACGACCTTGTCGCCCCGGCCGGTAAAAGAGACGGCGCGGCCGCCGATGAAGGGGGCGCGCTCGAGCACGAGCACCTTTTTGCCAAAATCCTTTGCTAAAAGCGCCGCGGCGCCCAGCCCGCCGACGCCCGCACCGATCACGACGACATCATATTTGTTGTCCATTGGTTCTCCTTTTCCTGTTCTATGCGAGTTGAAAAGCCTAGCCCTCGTGCGTGTCCTGCTTACCCGGCTTGCCGTTGCGCGGGAACCAGGGGATAAAGCTGCTGGTACTGGCGATATACTGCCGGTATTCCGGCTTGGTTTTGGCAAGGCCCTTTTCCAGCAGGGCCACACCAGAAACGCGCAGGAGCAGAATCGTCATCAGCACCGGGCTGTAGAGGAGCAAGAACCCGCCGGGTGTGGCGAGCGCAATCAAGGCCAGACCCCACCACACCAGGGCATCGCCGAAATAGTTGGGATGCCGGGTCCACGCCCACAGGCCGGTCCGCAAAACCTGGCCTGGACTGGAGCGCGTTCGCTTGAACTGCTCCAACTGCCAATCCCCCACGGCTTCAAAATAGAACCCGATTGCCCAGACGATTGTTCCCCCGAGATCGAGCAGGGTCAGCGAGTTTGGCTGCGCACTCGATTCGGCAGCAAGAATCGGTCCGGCTACGAGCACGAGCAGCAACCCCTGGAGTAGGAATACCTGAAAGAGACTCAAAAACCAAAAGCTGTTTCCGGCCTGCTTGCGCCAGGCGCGATAGCGGTAATCCTCCGGCCGGCCCCAGTTACGCAGCAGAATGTGCAGCGAGAGACGCAGTCCCCATACCCCGACGAGCGTGGCCACCAGCAGCTTGCGACTGGGAGCGCCGCCCCCTAACAAGAGAGCGACGACCGCGAGCGTGACAAAGCCCATGCCCCAGAAAATATCCATGATGCTGGCGTTTTTCAACGCCAGGCTCAGGAGCCAGATCAGGAGCACATAGACCAAAATGATCCCGGCGGACAGTTCGGCAAGCTCAAACAGAGACATGGCCGCTGCTATAACGAGCCGCCCCCGTCCATGACGATAATCTGTCCGGTGATATAGGCCGCCGCCCCGGAAACCAGATAGAGCGCCAGGCGCGCCACCTCTTCCGGCTCGGCGATTCGCTTGAGCGGGGTATGCTCAAACTCGGACTGCATAATCGCCTCATTGCTCCAGATAGCCTTGCTCATGTGGGTCTTGACGACACCTGGCGCAATCGCGTTCACGCGAATCTGATGCTCGGCCAATTCGAGCGCCAGCGCCTTGGTGAGCATGTTGATGCCGGCTTTGCTGATGCAATAGACCGCCAGCCCCTTGTCCGGGCTGAGGCCGCCCACGGAGGAGATGTTGATGATATTGCCGCCGCGTCCCTGCTCGATCATCAGCTTGCCAATCAACTGGCTCATCAGGAAATAGCCCTTGAGGTTGGTGTTGATGATCTGGTCGTAGGTGCGTTCCTCAATGTCCACCAGAGGCGCCATGACCGGGTTGGTGGCGGCGTTGTTGACCAGGATGTCGACGCGGCCCACCTGTTCCTTGACGGCCGCGGCCAGCTTGCGCAAATCTTCCGGCTCGCGGTTGTGCGCGGCCAGCGCCCACGCCTGCCGCCCCCGCGCGCGAATCTCCTCCGCCACCTGATCCAGGTCTGCCTGTTTGCGGCTGCTGATGATAATGTCGCAGCCCGCGTCGGCAAAGGCGAGCGCGATGGCCCGGCCGATGCCGCGACTGCCGCCCGTGATCAGGGCAACCTTGCCGTCGAGAGAAAGAAAAGAGGTATCCATAATCTGTTCGTGTATCATTCCCATCTAACGTTCTGCCATCAGGGCGCGCAGGGCAAAGCACGTCCATTCCCTACTGCCGTTTTGCACATCGCCCCGCTGGTAGGTGAATCCCCGGTAGAGGACAAAAACGCATTGCGCGTTGTCCTGGATGTCCATCTCGCGGAACACCCCCTTCCGCATTCCTTCGCGCAGGAGGTTGGCGATAATGTCTCGCATCCCCGCTTCGACCGTATGAATCTCGCCGCCGAGAAAAGGCTCGTACAAATCTTCCCGGTCAAACAGCACCTGGCCGAGAAACGGATTCTTGTCAAAGTAATCCGTCGACAGGTTGCAAAAGAGCTCGAGCTTTTCAACCGGGTCGCTCAACGGCTTGATGCGGCCAATCAACATCTTACGGAAATGGAGCGCCTCGGACATGACCAGTTCGGCCAGGATGTTTTCCTTGCCCTTGAACACTTCATACACGGTGCGCTTGGACATGCCCGCCGCCTCGGCGATCTCGTCCATGGTGGTCTTTTTAAAGCCGTACCGGCCAAACAGCTCCAGGGCAGCGCGGAGCACCTTGTCCTTTTTTTCCTGGTCGAGGCTCGTCTCGTCGTCAGTCCGCAAGGCATCCGCCCTCATCCGGTCGTATCCTCCAGGCCCATCGTTTTGGCGATAATGTTTTTTTGAATCTGCGTCGTCCCACCGCCGATGCAGAGCACAAGCACGTCGCGCAGGTAGCGCTGGATCTGGTGCTCGTACGTCCCCCCGTCACGGCCGAGCAGGTCGATGCCGCGCAGCGCCAGTTTCCGGGCGGTCTCGGTCGCAAAATACTTTGACATGGAGGTCTCGCGCACGCTCTCCTCGCGCCGGCTGGCCTGCGCGGCGGCGTGATAAGTCAGGCGCCGCGCTGCTTCCAACTCCGTCGCCATCTCGACCAGCGCGTGCTGGACCGCCTGGTAGCGACCGTTCACCTGGTGAAAGCGATAGTGTTCCCGCGCGTAGGCGACCGTCTGGTCCAGCACCGCCTGGCCAATCCCCAGCGCGCAAGCCGAAAGGGCAAGCCGCTCGTTGTTCAACAGCGCCACCATTTGCCCCCAGCCCTGGTTCAATCCTTCGGCCCCGCCCAAAATGTCGTCCGGCGCGACGCGCACGTTCTCGTAATACACTTCGCACGTATTCGAACCGTGGTACCCGAGCTTTTTCAGCGGCCTGGCGCGATACCCGACCGCGCGAGTGTCGACCATAAAGGCGGTAATGCCCCGGTACCGCGCCGGCGCGGTGCGGGTCAGCGTGACCACGATATCGCTCACCCCTGCGCCGGTGATAAACATCTTGCTTCCGTTGATGCGATATGCGCCGTCAACATAGTCCGCCCGCGTCGTAATGCTCGCCGCGTCCGAGCCGGCGTTCGGTTCGGTGAGCGCAAATGCGACCTTTAACCGGCCCTGGGCCAAGCGCGGGAGGAACTGCCCCTTTTGCGCCGCGCTCCCGCTCCATCCAATGAGATCGTTGCCATAGAGGACGATGTTGCCGATGACCCAGGCCATGACGGGGAGCCGTTTCGAGATCTCTTCATAAATCGGCATCACCTCCAGCGCGCTCCCCCCCATGCCCCCATATTCCCTGGGAATATTGACGGACAGGAGTCCGGTATCGCCGAACCGGGATAGGAGTGCGCTCGGGTACTCGTCTCGCTCGTCGATTTCACGCGACACCTCCGGCGTCAGCTCCGCCTGGATAAAGGCGCGGACTTGCTCGCGAATCGCTTCCTGCTTTCGGAATAGGTCATTTTCCATGGGCATCGTACCGGGCGCGTCTCAGCGGGGCGCAGTCCTTTTCATTCGAGCACTCGCCGG
The DNA here is from genome assembly GCA_049694275.1 of Anaerolineae bacterium. GTDB lineage: Bacteria > Chloroflexota > Anaerolineae > UBA4142 > SHND01 > JBAVQS01. The sequence goes on from JBAVQS010000301.1 coordinate 8,693, forward strand.
TGCATCAAAAATTTCATATCAAACACCATCACCGTCTCCCCACGCTGATTCACGACGGTGTAGCACATCACGGTGACCCCCTGGTCCGGCCGTTTCGTCTCGCGCTTGTGCATCACCTCCACCTCGACGTGAATCGTGTCGCCGATTTTAACCGGCGCGGGAATCCGCATATTGTCCACGCCCAGCCAGGCGATGACCGAATCGGCGGCGATCCCCGTCTGACCGAGCAGGCCCACGGCGAGCGCAAAGGTGAGGGGGCCGTGGACGATGCGCTCGCCAAAGGGGGTCTGCGCGGCAAACTCCCGGTCCATGTGGAGCGGGTAGAAATCCATCGTCAGCCCGGCCCAATTGACAACGTGCGTTTCGGTCACCGTAATGCCGTTTGTCTTGTATTTATCCGCTAACCGAAAATCATCCCAGAATTTATTGGGCATGGTTTACTGCCCTCCTAATCCATCCGTGGTTTAAACTTGACGAGCGTGATTTCGTCCGTGAGCCGGTCAAAAGTCGCCATCACCGGCATGTCACAGTGCACCTCATCAGGATCACATCCGACGATATTCGTCATCATCTGAACCCCTTCCTCAAGGCGCACGATGGCGATCACGAATGGCATGTCGCCGATAAAGGCGGAAGGGGCATTGCTCCGGACGACGCTGAACGAATACACCGTTGCCCTGCCCGACGCCTCCACCCAGTCGAGGCGCTCTGAAAAGCAGAACGGGCAGTAGAGGCGCGGGTAAAAGATCGCGCGCTCGCAGTCATGGCACCTTTGAATCAGGAGTCTGTCCTGGCGCGCGGCATCCCAAAAGGGCGCGGCCCACGGATCGATCGGCGGAACCGGTTTTCCTGTCTCCATGTTTGACCTCTGCCCAGGTTAGGCAATCACGTTGCCCAGAATCGTCACGTGCGCGTCGACATACGTGCCACCGGTCGCCGTCTCGACTGCAAACCGCGCGTTCGCCACCTGCCGCGCGCCCGCGCGGCCGAGTAACTGCCGCGCCGCCTCGACCAGCACGGCAACCCCGCCGCCCGCGGCCGTATGTCCCTGCGAGAGCATCCCGCCGTTCGTCGTCATCGGCAGCTTGCCTCCCGGGCCGGTATGACCCGCCATCACAAACTCGCCCGCCTGGCCCCGCCGGCAAAACCCCAATTCCTCCAGCGCGATGAGTTGAAACACCGGATACGAGTCGTAAATCTCGGCGAGGTTAATGTCCGCCGGCCCGATGCCCGCCTCTGCAAACGCATCCGCCGCCGCCGCCGCATACCCAAACCGCGCGAGGTCGGGGTCCTGGGACAGCGCAAAGTGCGTCACGCGCGACCCTTCGCCCAGCAGGTACGCCGGCCGCTCCGTAAGCTGTCGTGCGCGCTCCGCCGAGGTGATGATGAATGCCGACCCGCCATCGGCCAGCACGTTCGACTCTTTGGCGTGCAGCGGCGTCGAAAGCATCTTGGAGGCGAGGACCTCCTCAATCGTCAGCGGCTTGCGGAACATGGCATGGGGATTGAGCTCGGCCCATTTCCGATTCGAGACACATACCGCTGCGACCTGTTCGTCGGTGGTCCCGGTTTCATACTGGTAGCGCTGCGTAATCAGCCCGGCCACCGCCGAATAGTGCAAGCCATACGGCGCTTCCCACTGCGCCGAGATGCCCGCCGTGGCAAAGAGGTCGATGCCGCCCTGCGAGGTGACGCCAGTCCCCACCTTGTCGGCGTGCAGCGCCAGGATGCAGTTCGAGACGCCGGAAAGGATCAGGCTGGCGCCGATCTTGAGGATGGACGAACTGCTCGCGCCGCCCGCAAACACCTGGATATTGTTCCGGACCCGACCGCCCAGGCCCAGTTCCTCGACCACGCGGCTGCAAACAAGCTCGGTGTTGAACTGGGAGCTATAGAGGGCCGCGGTGGGCAGGACGGTGTCGATCTCATTCTTGTCGATGCCGGCGTCCCGGATCGCCAGCCGCGCGGATTCAATGGCGCTGTAGATTGCCGGGCGATCGGGAAAGCGGCCGGTCGGCACTTCGCCCACGCCGACAATCGCCGCCTGGCCCTTGAGCTTGCTCATTGCGCCCCCTGCGCCGATTCACGCACATTCAAACCGAGCCCTTCGGCAATCGCGTTTTTCCAAACCAACACGCTCTCGCTCCCCCCCAGCAGCGCCAGCGCGTCTCGCACATAACGCTGCGCGTCATATTCCATCATGTACCCATAGCCGCCGAGGATGTGCAGACACTGGAACGCCGCCTTGCGTGCAACCTGGACCCCGGACATGCCGGCGATGGCCGCTTGCACGGCGAATGGCTCATGCTCGTCTGCGAGCCAGCAGGCCTCGTGGAGCAAGAGCCGCGCGGCGCGCAGCTCGACGGAGATCTCGACCAGCATGTGCGCGACCGCCTCAAAGGCGGTCAGGGGCTGGCCGAACTGGACACGCGCCTGCGCATACTGAACAGCGTAATCGTATGCGCCCTGCGCAATGCCGACGCCGAGCGCGCCCGCTTCGATCTGCTCCAGGGCGCGAATCCCTGCCCACTGTCCCGCGCCTTGATTCAGCCCATTTACCCCGCCCAGCAGGTCTTCTGCCGGGACGTGGACGTTTTCGAACCGGACATGGCAAAGGCTCACGCCGCGGGCGCCAAGCTGTGGGATCGCACTCTGCACGACGCCCGGTGCGCGGGTAGGGACGAGGAATAGAGAGAGCCCGTCGCCGGTGCGCGCCGCCGTAATCATCCACTCCGCCTCTTGCGCCAGCGCCACATGCTTTTTCTCGCCGTTGAGAAGGAACCCTCCATTGTTAGGGGTGGCTCTGGTCTTGGCGGTTTCCGGCTCAGCGTCCACCGCCGATTCCGCGAGGGCGTAGGTGAGCACGCTTTCACCCCGCGATACCGCCGGGAGCAGGCGGGCCTGCTGTTCCTGGCTCCCCCACTGCGACAGCGTTCGACCGCCGCGCAGCGCCGAACCCGCATACGCCATCGCGAGCGCGGGCGCAACCGCGGCGAGCTCCTCCACGACCAGCGCCGCCCCCAGAAGGTTTTCGCCCGCGCCCCCCCAAGCCGGGGGCACGTTTAGCTCGCAGAACCCGAGATCCGCCAGCCCCTTGAGTAGCTTGCCGGGAAACGCGGCCTGCGCGTCCAGTTCGCGCGCGGTCTCGCGCGGGCACTCGTTCGCCGCGTATTTGCGAACCGTATCGCCAATGGCCGCCTGCTCGTCCGTCAATCGGAAATTCATCGTCGGGTTAGGCGTTCGTACGCGCCTGATCGCGCCGCCGCCGCTTGAGGGTTTTGCCAGAAGGGACTCATGTTATACCCTCTCTTTTTCTTTCCATCTCATCGCGCAGCAGGCGCTTGAGAATTTTGCCGACCGGATTTCTTGGGAGGGTCTGGGTCAAGACCAGTTTTTCCGGCAGCTTGTAGACGGCGATGTCTTTGGTCTTTAAATAATCCACAATCTCTTCGAGTGTGACCGTCTGGTCTTTTTTCGGTGCAACCACGACGCAGACCTTTTCGCCCATCCGCTCGTCCGGATAGCCGACCACGGCCACCTCGGCGACCTTGGGGTGTCCCTGCACCAGTCCTTCGATCTCTTCAGAAGAGATGTTGTTTCCACCACGGATAATCACGTCCTTGACCCGGCCGACAAAGCGATACGTGTTAAGGTTGGTCCCCTGCCCGCCGATCTCGAACAGGTCCCCGGTATAGAAATACCCGTCCTGGTCGAATGCCTTGGCGGTCAGGTCCGGCCGCTTGTAATATCCCGAAAAGATTCCGGGGCCCTTGATGGCCATCTCGCCCGGAACTCTCGGCCTGGTAATCACCTGCTTGGTCGCGGGGTCTACGAGCTTGGTGCTCATCTGCGCGGCGACCCGCGATGCCCATTTGTATTCCGGCACGCCAAAGCGCGGGAAATACTGCGCGCGTTCGACCGGGTCCGGCAGCTCTTTCGGCCCGCTCGTAAAGGACGCCCCCTCGTTCGAGCCAAAGATATTGATGACGTACTTGTTGTACTTTTCCTGGTACTGCGTCACCATCCAAGGCGAGAGCGGGGCTGAGCCAGAGCCGATGTTCTTGATCGTGCTCAGGTCGGTCTTTTCCAGAATGGCCGGCTGCATCAACAGCATATTCAAGAGCGCCGGCGGCGTGACGGTATAGTTGATCTTTTCAGCCGGAATCTGGCCGAGGAAAACGGGGAGCGAAAAGGGCTGGTGCATCACCAGCTTGCCGCCCAGGATCAGCCACGGAATCAGCATACCGCCAATGCCCGCCATGTTGACGAGCGGGAAGGGATTGAGCAGGTTACAGCCCGGCTCGAGCTCACAGCCATCAATCGAAGCATACGCAATCCAGATCCAGTGATTGTGACTGCGCGGCACCCCTTTGGGCTCCGCCTCCGTCCCCGAAGTCCAGCAGATGGTGAAAATATCGTTCGCCGTGACGGTTGTGCGGGCGAGGTAATCCCGGAGCGGTTGGAGGTCGCGCGGCTTTGTGAGCAAGTCGGTCAGCGAGAGCACCCCTTCGGGGAGGGAGTCGCCGAGCGCGACGAGGGTTTTCAGGCTCGCGAACTCGGGCTGGAGGCCGCGGGCCATATCGAGCAGGTTGAACCCGCTCAGGTTCGTGGTAGTGATCAGGGCCTTGGCCTCGGTCTGCCCGATGGTCTGCCGCAGCTCGTGCGTGCGGTATTGAACCGCCAGCGGGTTGACGATGAGCCCGATGCGAGCCGCGGCGAGGTAAACGATCGGCAGCTCTACGATGTTCGGGAGCATGACCATGAGGATGTCGTCCTTGACCAGCCCCGCCTCAAGCAACCCGGCGGCCAGCCGGTCCGCCTGTTCCGCCGCCTGGGCGAAGGTCAGGCGCTGGGGACCGCCCACGGTGAACTCGGCCCGGTTCGGCGCATCGACCAGCGCCACCGCGTCCGGCGCGTTCCGCACATCCTTTTCAAACCAGTCCAGGACTGTCTCGGCGCCCCACCAGCCTTTGCCGGTGTACTCGGCGATTTCCGCCTGCGAGCAGAGTATCATTTTATTCTTCTCCTCGAGAACGTGGTGGGCAGCATTTTTGCCGCCCACGATTTTTCCAGCGCCGGCGCTAACCCCCGACGCGCCGGTCGTGCCCCGCCCAGAATTTCTCGCGCAGCTTTTTCTTGTCGAGCTTGCCCAGGTTCGTTACGGGAATCTGTTCCCAGAACTCGACCGATTTGGGGGCCATCAGGCTCCCCTTGCGCGCCTTGACAAATTCGATCAGTTCCGCCTCCGTCACTTGCTTGCCGGGATAGAGCACGACGATCGCCTTGACCGCTTCGCCCCACTTGGGGTCCGGCACGCCGAGGACGGCGGCGCCCTGAACCGCGGGATGCTCGAACAGCGCGTCTTCAATCTCGCGCGGGTAGACATTGAACCCGCCGCTGACGATCATATCCTTGGAACGGTCCACGATATACAGATAGCCGAACTCGTCCGCCCGGGCCAGGTCGCCGGTGTGCAGCCAGCCATCCTTGAGCGTCTTCGCCGTCGCCTCCGGGTTTTTGAAATAGCCCGCCATCATGTTCATCGGCTGTGCGATAATCTCTCCCACCTCGCCCGGGGGCACATCCCGGTCGTCCAGATCGACCAGCCGCACCCGAGTCGTCGCCGTCGGCCGCCCGCACGACGTGAGGATTCTCTTTTGCCGCTCCGGGTCATCCACTACATGCTCGTCGCGCGAGAGGGCCGAGATCATCATCGGCGCTTCGGTCTGGCCGAACAACTGCGTCAGGATGGGGCCAAAGGTATCGAGCGCCTGCTTGAGCCGTTCCGCGGCGATCGGCGCTGCGCCATAGATCAGGTTGCGCAGGCTGCGCGTATCATATTTTTTGAGATCGGGATGGTCGAGCAGCAGATAGAGCATGGTCGGCACAAAGAACGCGGTGGTAATCCGATTCTTTTCCGTCGCGGCGAGGAACTGCCCGGGATCATAATGGTCAAACAGCAGGCACGTGCCATCGCGCAGCAGGACGGGGAGGAGGAGCACGCCGCCCGCGTGGGTGAGAGGCGTGAGATACGCAAAGACCTCGCGGCGCTCGATGCCGAGCTCGAGCATCTCGAGGAGCACCGAATTGACCCAGGCGCGATGCGGGAGCATGACCCCCTTGGGCCGGCCGGTGGTGCCGCCCGTATAATAGATGCCGCACAAATCCTCCGGGTCGATGGCGACCTCGGGTGCGCGCGGCTCGCACTCGGCCATCAGCGTTTGCAAATGGAGATGCCCCGGCGGCACGGCCGTGGCGTCCGCGCTGACGCAGACAAAACGCTTGACCGTTTCGAGATGGGGGAGCATCTCCCGGACGCGGGGGGCGAGCCGTTCGTGATAGACGAGCGTCGTGCACTCGGCATGGTTCATCATATAGACGAGATCGTTCGAGTGCAGGAGGACGGCGAGGGGCACGCGGACGGCGCCGAGCTTGGCCAGCGCGTATTCCGTAAAAATATACTCGGGACAGTTGACCATGAGAAAGGCGACGCGCTCGCCCTTCCGGACGCCCATCCGCTCAAAGGCGTGCGCCAGGCGGTAGGCTTTATCGCGGAGCTCGCGATAGGTGATTGTGCGATCGCCTTGCTGGATCGCCACGTGGTTTGCGTAATGCGTCGTGCAGCTATCGTACAGATCGCCGACGACGGACGTAGGACCAATCATGGTGCACCTCCCCGGTGAGGATTCGACGTTCCCGCGCCGCGGTTCCGGCCGCGCCAGGGGCCAAGGGCAGCCGGAAAACCATAAAACTATTTCGGTTTTATAATACCACAACCGGATGATTTGTCAAGCGGCGCGACGACTGACCAGCCGGACCCGCTCCCGGCGACTACTCCGACTCGTCATGCCGGCCCGTGGCTCGGATGTATTTGATGTACTGGACCCAGGGAAGCGCCCGGTGTACGGCTTTGTACAAATGCTCATCCGCCGTCCAGAACTCGCAGCCCAAACTTTCGGCGAGAGCCAGGTAGTAAGCGTCATAAACCTGGCTTTGCTTGAATCGCTTGGCCAACTCCCAGGCGCGTTCGTGCAAATCAGGCAAGAGCAAGAGCCGTACCTCTTGCGTCTGAGCCAGGAATTCGCGAAAGGCCAGTTCCGCAGCTTGAGCTGTGATCAGCTTGCGAGTGACATTGAGACGAATCGCCGAGAGTCCTTCAAAGATAAATAAGGTTGGCGCGACTAACTCCGTTTTCTCCTCGAGCCATCTTTGCCATTGCGCTTGAACCTGATCGCTTTCGGGCTCGGGCAGCACCAATTTGAGAGCGAGACTGGCGTCAATGCAAATTTGAGACATGGCGTGCGCGCTCCTCTCGCAACTGGCGAACGGTTTCGGCCGAGTCGGGCATCCATTTTCCACGACGCTGCGCCAGGATCAGGCGACGCACGGCGGACGCGCGGTCCAGCGCCGCGAGGCGGTCTGACATATTGCGTGCAGGCAAGGGCGCCGCGCCCAGGCTCTGCAATAGCTCCAGGTCCTCGATCGAGACGACCGCCGCGACGGGGACTCCCCGGCGCTCGACGACGTATCGATCGCCTGTATAGCGAATCTTGGCGAGGATTTCGCCCACGCGCTGGTGCAAATCTGCCGCATTAATCCGGATAGCCATAGGTCAACTCCCAATTGATGAATTCATCAATCAGAATACCATGAGGGGCGACGCGTGTCAAGCGATTGGCAGCACGGTTTCTTTTATCGCTCCGCGTCCACCTTTCCGCTGTATAATTTATGGGGGCACATGGCCGTGCGTCTTATGCGCGGCGAATATACGCCATTCAATAACCTCAAGCGCAATCGCAACCACAACCCGCCCATATCCAACAGGGCAATCCCGAAGGAGATCATTTATGATAATTGGAATCATACCCGATGTGGCGAGCGCCGAGACGCTGCTCAATAATCTCGCGGAAGCGGACTTTGATCGCAAGAGCATCTCGGTGATCTTGAAGGACCTCAAGCTACGCGCCAGGATCGCGGCCGATACCGGCCCGTTCAAAGGGGTGAACGCGGCGAACCTGGCCGCCAGGCTGGCCAAGATGGGCCTGTCCGGGCCGGATGCGCAGGCGTATGTCGATGCCGTGAACAACGGCGCGGCGTTTGTCGCCATTGCCCCGCCTGCGGCGTCACAGGCGGCGGCGGTTGAGATGATGAACGATTACAAACCCCAACTGGTCAAGGTGATCCCATGAAACGCCAATGGCTGATTCCGCTGGCGCTGTTTCTATTACTGGCGCTCATTGCCGGCTGCTCGACGACGGGCGCACCGGCCGCGCCCGATAGTGGGCTGACCACGGTCGCTCCAAATAATCCACCCCCGTCGGGCAATACGGGGACGATTGGCAAGCGGACCAAGACCTCGGGATGCGCGGCGCACAATGCGCTGCCCGACTCGGCCTGCACGCCTGGGGCGATTATTGCCACGGCGACCACGGACCAGATCTGCCAGCCCGGCTATTCCAAAAACGTCCGGAATGTGACGACAAGCGTCAAGAACCAGGTGTATGCCGAGTATGGCATTACCGAACGCGCGACGGGTGAATACGAGGTAGACCATCTCATCTCGCTCGAACTGGGGGGCTCGAACGCGATTGCCAATCTCTGGCCGGAACCCGCCGAACCGCGGCCGGGGTTTCACGAAAAGGACAAGGTCGAGAATTACATGCACGCTCAGGTGTGCAACGGCGCTATCTCACTCGGCGACGCCCAGGCGCAGATCGCGACCAACTGGCTGGCCCTTTACCAGCGGATGCCCGCCAGCGCGAAATGAGGATGGCGCCCGCCAGGTAGGTGGGGGCCCGATTAGCGGAAATACCGCTCCAGTTCGTGCGGCGTAATCAGGTTTGCAGAGGAGGCCTTGATTGCGCAGGTATAGCGCGCCGTAATCTGCCCCCGCCGGATCGAGTCCTCCAGCGAATAGCCGTCGAGGCAGTAGCTGGAGAGGAACCCGACCGCCAGCCCATCCCCCGCGCCGTTCGTATCGATCACCGGGCGGTCCATCCCGACCGGCGGGAAAAAGCGAATTCCTTGCGCGGTCCCCAGCGCGCACCCGCGCGCACCCAGCCCCGCAATCACAATCCGCCGGTCGTTCCCCTGCATCAAGGCGTGGATCGCCGGCGCGGGATCGTGGAAATTCACCGCCGAGAAAAAGAGAATGTCCGCAGACGCTATGAAATCGCGGCGATAGTCGTCGTCGAGGCGGACCACATCCTGAATATCGCACGAGAGGGTGAGCCCCTGCTCGCGCGCAATCGGCAGCAGCGCCCGCGCCCAGTTGGGGATATTAAAGTGGGCCAGCCGCGCCTCCGCCAGCACCGCGCGGCAGGCCGCGAGATCGGGCTGGAGCGTCATGTGGCTCTTGCCGTCGTAAAAATTCTTGCGCCGCCCATCGCGGAACATGAGATTCACGCTCCTGCTCGTGCCCGCGGGATCCACGAACAGGGCGCGGGTATCGACGCCGTCCCGCGCAAATTCCTCGTGGATCAAGCGCCCCTGATAGTCATCGCCCACATAGCCGATGAACGCGGTCCGCTTGCCGAGCTGCGCGAACCCGCGGCTGGCATAGCCCCCCGCCTGCCCGACGTAATCCAGGTTTTCAGTAAAGTTCGCCTCGACCGAGAAATCGATCTCGCCCTGGCTGTAAACGTTCGTGTCGATGCCGACATTGCCGACGACGACCACGTCGAGGGGACGGTGGAGCAGCGTGTCGGTCTTGAGCTTCGTCTGATCATCACCCGGCATTATTTCTCCTGTTCGCCTATTATACGAAAAACGGTCGTAAAATACGAGCCTTCCTGTTGTATAATAGCGGCCAATGCCCGCGCTGCCGAGTGGGATCATCACGGTCCTCTTTACCGATATCCAGGCCAGCACCCGGTTATGGCAAACGCATCCGGATGCCATGCCGGACGCCCTGGCGCGCCATCATGCGCTTCTGCGTGCGGCCATCGAGGCGCACCGGGGCTATGTCTTTCAAATCGTCGGCGACGCCTTTTGCGCCGCCTTCGCAAGCGCTTCGGACGGCGTTCTGGCGGCGCTGGCGGCGCAACGCGCACTCCGTGACGAGCCGTGGGGCGAGACCGGGCCGCTATACGTGCGCATGGCGCTCGAGACCGGACCGGTCGAGCTTCATGCCGGCGAATATGTTTCGGGCGAGTACGCTTCGGGGCTCACCCTCTCCCGCGTTGCCCGGCTTCTCGCATCCGGACACGGCGGCCAGGTCCTGCTCTCGGCGGCAGCCGCCGAAATGGTGCGCGACCATCTCCCCGCCCAGGTCACACTGCGCGATCTGGGATCGCACCGCCTCAAGGACCTGGAGCACCCGCTGCGCATTTTTCAGCTCGTCGCGCTCGATCTCCCCGTTTCCTTTCCGCCTCTCAGGACGATTGACCACCCGGTCCATCCGCTGCCGGCGCCGCTCACGCGCTTTATCGGCCGGACGCGCGAACTGGACGAGATCACGCGGCTTGTCGCCGCCGCGCGCCTCGTGACGCTGACCGGGCCGGGTGGGGCGGGCAAGACGCGCCTCTCGATCGAGGTCGCCCGCGCCATGACGGACGAGTTTCAGGACGGCGTGGTCTGGCTCACGCTGGCCGAGATCAACGATCCGGCATTCGTCGGCTCTGCGATTTGCCATGCGCTGGACCTGGCTGAAATCGGCGGGTATAACCCCGGCGACCTATTGGAAGAATATGTCCGCGAGCGGCAGATGCTCCTGGCGCTCGATAACTTTGAGCAGGTCACGTCCGCCGCGCCGCTTCTCGCGCGCCTCCTGGCCGCGGCCCCCGGCCTGCGCCTCCTGGTCACCAGTCGCGAGGTGCTCCACCTTGCGGGCGAACAGCAGTACCCGGTCCCGCCGCTTGGATCGGGCGGGGCTGAATTTCCGCCGGAAAAATTGCTTGCCGAGAACAGCGCCGTGCAACTCTTTGTCGAGCGCGCCCGGGCGGTCAGGCCCGCGTTTGCGCTCACGGCCGAGAACCAGCAGGCCATCGTGGAAATCACGGCGCGGCTCGACGGGCTGCCCCTCGCCATCGAACTGGCGGCGGCGCGCGTCAAGCTGCTCACGCCGGCGGCGCTCTTGAAACAGCTCAAGGCGAGCGGGCTCGGGCTCCTGACCTCGACGGCGCGTGACCTGCCGGCGCGCCAGCAGACGCTGCGCGGGGCGATTGCGTGGAGCTATGACGCGCTCGCGCCGGTCGAGCAAGAGCTCTTTTGCCGGCTCGGCGTGTTTGTGGGCAGCGTTACCCTCGATGCCATCGCGGCGGTCTGTGCGGGCGATGACCTGCCCGCGGCGGAGTTGCTCGACCTGCTCACCGCGCTGGTGGACAAGAGCCTTGTCCACCAGCGCGAGGAGGGGGACGAGGCGCAGTTCGTGATGCTTGAAACCATCCGTGCGTATGCGCACGAGAAACTGCGCGAGCGCGGCCAGGAAGACCTGCTCCGCAATCGCCACCTCGACTATTATCTCGCGCTGGGGCAGGAGGCGGCCGACGGCATGAGCGGGCCCCGGCAGGGTGAATGGTTCGACCGGCTGGAGCACGAATCGGGGAATATGCGCGAAGCGCTCGAATGGTGCCGGGCGGACGCGGCGCGCGCTCCGGCGGGACTGACGCTCGCCGCCGCGCTGGGATTCTTCTGGTCCGCGCGCAATCATCTGAGCGAAGGACAGGTGTGGCTCGACGAAATGCTCCGGCTCAACCCGCTCCCCTCGGCCGCCCGCGGCCTGGCGCTGGTGGCCTATGCCTTCATCGCGTACTATCAGGGGGATACGGATCGCGGGCTGGCGCTGGTCGGCGAGGGGGCGGAGATGTGCCGCGCGCTGAACGACCCGGCCGGAATCGGCCGGTTCATGGCCTGGCAGGGTGTCTTTGAGATTTTCCGCAGTCATTTTGCCGAGGCCCGTCGTCTCCTCGCGCAGAGCGTCTCGCTGCTGCGCCAGGCCGGCGATCAGAAACAACTGGCGCAAGCCCTATCCTATTATGGGCTGCTCGGAATCTTTGCCGGCGCCTCGCCGGAGGAGGTGGCCCATGTCGAGGAAGCCGTTGCGCTCTATCGCCGGTTTGGCGACCCCATGGCGCTTGCGGAAACGCTCCTCCGGCTGGGCACGATCCTGTTGCAGCAAGAAGACCTGCCCCGGGCGCGCCGTCTGATTCAGGAGGGGCTGGCGTGTGTGCGCTCGGTCGGCGCGGTGGGGCTTGAGATGGAAGGCCGCGGTCATCTCGCCGAGGTGGCGCTGATGCAGGGCGATCTCGATCAGGCGCAGGGGGAAGCCCGGCAGGCGCTCGAAGCTTTTCGGATTCTAGGGGTTCGGGCCTCGGTTCCGTGGGCGCTGGATTTACTTGGCCTGGCGGCGCTGGAACGCGGCGACGCCGTGGATGCGACCGCCTATTTCCGCGAGAGCCTGGACGGCTATCGCCGGATGGGCGATGCACGCGCCCTGGCCGAGTCCCTGGCCGGGCTCGCGGGCGTTGCCCTATTGCAAGAGGACCCTGTCCGCGGCATTCGGCTGATGGCCGCCGCACAGGCGATCCTGGATCGCGTACAGGGGCAGCTCGGCCCGGCCGATGCAGCGGCCTATGACCGCCGGCTGGCGCAGGCCCGGCGCCAGGCCAACCCCGAAGCGTTTGAACAGGCCTGGGCCGAAGGGTATGCCCTGGAGATGGAACCGGCCACCGCGTACGCGCTCCGACCCGGAGGATAGGGACCCGCGGTCAGAGTGACACAGACTTTCAGAAGGGAGCGGACAAGATTCTGCATCGTTCTCTTTCTGCGCCTCGCGAATCACCGCCGTGACCGATTCCAAGCTCGACAAGCGCGCGGTGGGACCTGGCGTCCATTTTTCAATGCGGAGCCTTTTGTTCAGCCCCGGATTTCGAACTCCGCGCAGGCGCCATTCGGGACAGGTAGGTCAAAACCTTTTCGACATTCTCATAGTTCCTGCCATAATCCACTAACGTCGTCCGGGTTCTGGGCCGGGAAACGATCGTGATGCGCGTTCGCCCATCCACCAGGGGAGTGAGAGTGATTTTGAGCGCCTCGCCCCGCGAAAATCCGCTTGCCCTTGTTTTCGCATCCAGGCCCATGAGCTCATTTTGCCCGGCGATCCTTGCCGGGAGGGCGAGCAATGCCGCGGCGCACAGACGGTAAGCCGCCGCAATATCCAAGGCCAGGTCCACGGTGCGAGACTGGACCGGGGAGAGGTCGAGTGGAGCGTCCGGCCCAGCGATCTGGCGGAACCGGTGCCAGTGCAACAGACTCAGCGGCACGGCGAGGCCCAATCCAAAGAGCAGGCCACCTGCCACTGCGGCAGCCGCGATGAACAGGGCCGGCGGTTTTACCACAATGCCGTCTGGCAGGAGGAAATAAGCCGCCGAAATGAGGACAAACCAGAGCACGCCGAACGGCACGGCGGCGACGATCCCCAGCCGGGCGGCGAGTTTAACAAACTGGATCATCAGGGCTCTTCCTGACGCAAGCGAATCATAAAAAAGACCGCGGTCTCATCCGTTGGCGCGCCCCGCGGGTCGTCCAGCGACAAGTCCAGACCGCACCACTAATAGTGCATCAACATGAACCTGCGGGGTTGAGCTATACCTATTGCACTGAGCCAGCGTATATGCCGTCCTGCAAATTCATCATGTTGATGCACTAGAACCCGACCCGCCGGTAAAACTGGATAGCGCCATAGTTCACGTCCTGCGTTTCGAGCCACAGGCAGCGCGCCCGGTACTGCCGGGCGCGGACAACCATCGCGTCGATCAGCGCACGCCCGATCCCCTGGCCGCGATAGGCGGGGCCGACATACAGGTGCGCCAGCATGGCCCGGCGATTCTCCGCTTCAAAAGCGAGCGCCGCCACCCCGGCCACCTGCCCTGCGCTCTCGGCGATCAGGACGTCATCCAGCGTGGGAAAGCGCTCCACCTCTGCGCTCAGGTCGTAGACTTTACGCAGCGGCGGAGTCATGGCGGCTTCTTCAAGCACAAACGAAACCCCGGTGGGGACCACCCGATACACGCGCTCTGTGGTGAAGGAGGTGTCGAGAGCAAGCAGGGCCTGGCGATCATCCGGCCAGCGCAAACCGCGCAGGGTGAACATCTATGCCTCCGTGCAGAAAGGGATCGTACCCCTCTTTGATTATATACCCGGAATAGGCTTTAATGTGCATAATGAAGACAGGGGGTGTCTCCTCCAATACCTGTTTGAGACGCGGAAAGCGCTCAGGGCCGAAATGACAGAACTCGAACTGCCGACGATGATACGAACAGCGCTGGCAGAGCTCAAGCAACAGCTCGGAGCTTTGTATGGCGACCGTTTTCGCGCGATATACCTCTATGGCTCTTATGCGCGCGGCGCGGCAACCCGGAATTCAGACCTGGATATCCTGCTGGTACTGGATGGCCCGGTCAAACCGGGAGCCGAAATCACGCGAGTCAGCGCCATCACCTCGGAGATTGGCCTGCACTATGATCTGCTCATCTCAACCCTGCCCATTTCCGCAGATTGGCTGGAGACCTACCACACTTCTTTTCTCCTCAACGTGCGCTGGGAAGGGGTTATGGTATGAAACCAAAATGAAGCGCCAGATTTTATTCGCCTTGTGCACTGGTAGAGGAGATGAAGAGACTCGCGGGGCAGAGAGAATCTTATACCGAAACGGAGATTGATCCTTGGTCCACTGGTGATAGCTCAGCTGTATGGCTGGGTCGATCCAATCATGGAGACCGAAACAGGCAGAGTGGAGCACGACGGCTAAGTAGAGGAGGAGAGCGCAAAGGACTTGTTTCATTGCTTTTTCGATGGCGCAATAGATTGGATTTCATTCTGCCAACAAGTTCAGTAATCAGCATAGGTTCTGGCACCGTCATTTTTCTTTCTCTTGTGAAGCGCTGATCTTCCACACTTCGGATTCTTTTTTCCAGAACTCATTTTCAAATATCTTTTGATAGGGATTCTGAAAGATCTTTGGAAGATAGCTCGGCTGTGAAATTTTGCTTCTGTCCACAAGATAAAGAAAGTATTTATCAGCAAGTTCTTTGGCTGTTTCAATTTCATTCCGAGACCAATAGAATATCACAATGCCTGAATAAGACTTGACCTCAATAAACCTATCTACAAACACTGATTCGATATCATTGAAGGATTCGATATCAAACCCAGCATTTACGTAGTTTTCAGATACCCTCTGGATCCTTTCAACAGTAGAATGACCTTCCAGTCTCTTTTTTTCAAAATCAAGAACGAAGATTTCAGCTTCCTCTCCCAAATCTTCTTGTCTATCCAGTTTAGCTTTCAGTTCTGAAAGCAAGAACCTCCTCTTTCGCTGTTGATTCTGGTCTCGGAGGGAGTCTACCACCAAAGTCTCAAAAAGCTTGGTCGAATTCGGATTAACGAACAAGTTGTTTGATTTAAATGCTAGATCGCGTCCAAAGAACTCTAAAGATATCAACAGGTTTCTAATACCGAAAAACCGAAGTGGGATCAGGCTTTCCTTCACATAGAAAAGCCCTTTAGCAGAATCCCGCCTCAAAGCATCGGGTTTGATAAAATCAGCAAGGCGATTCTCTCGTCTCAAGGATGCGAAGAGATGTTGAATAAAAACATCTTGCTCAAGGTAAGCTTCTTGGTGCTTGATCTTGGCTGGATCGAACAGTTGCTTGTTGATAGAGACGATGTCATCGAAGACATCGATAAACCCCATGAACTCAAGCAGCTTGATAGTGCCATCAAAGGACCTACCTATTGAGAAGTGATTGGAGGTACAATATCTTTTGAGATCCGATAACTTCTGGCTCTCGGAAAGCGAAAGCGCTTTGAAAAGCAAGAACAACAACTCGTCCTTGCTAGCAAGCCTGTCATATTTGAGAAGTTCTTCTAACATAGTCACGTATTATTGCCTTGATATCGTTCTCTAAGTCGATTTCATAGTCCATGTTCTCGGAAAACAACGGTATTTCTTGGCTCTCGATAAGAGCAAGCATGCGCAGTTCTTTTTCGACTAGTCTATTATGGATAGTCTCATCTATGGAATTACTTGCGAGCACGAAGTGATAATAGGTAATGATTTTTTTATCTAGACCGACTCGGTGGATCCTATCTTTGGATTGAATAAAGTGCGTTGCATTAAATGTGCGCTCCAAATAGATCGCGTTGTGACATGCCTTGTGCAAAGAAATGGATTCTGACACAGCAAATGGGTTTGCAATGATTACCTTAAATGAGGAGTTTTTTTGATTAAACTCATTTATTATCTTTTCTCGCGTTAGGATATTCTCCATTGGTACATCATCTCTCTCTATCGGCACCTCTCCAATTAGGAGCCTGGATTCGATTCCATTTACCGCTAAATATTCTTGTAGTTGCTTGGCATTTTCAATAAAAGTCCCCCAAACGACAACCTTCTCATCCTTTGCGAGTAGATCCCGAATCAGATTTCTTACGACCACGAATTTTTGTGGTACTTCCATCCGCTTGTAGCGAAAGATCTTTTTGATAATCTCCGTGTCATCGATGTATAACTCGTCCCCTAAACCCTGTTCCTGAAAAAAGCCTTCGAGTGGTTGTCTCAGCAAGTTAGGATTTGTTGCGGCTTGCATTAGGCGGATAAATCTTGCTTTTGCAAGCACGGAGGTCAAAGCCAGAGTTTTCTCATTCTCAACAAAGTATGAAAGATACTTGTTCTCAATAAACTCATATATCTCTCGTTGTATAGGTCCCATTCCTACATAAATCGGTGCTAGGTTTACCGCTGGTGGCAAGTCCAAGTGACTTTTCTTGATCCTAACAAAGAAGGGCGAAATGCTTTCCACTAGCTCATCAACCCGCGGGTCGTGCGGGGTACTAGAGATATCTTTAAGCTGGTAAGTAGTAAATGGGATGATATCTTTTTCGGGCCATATGAACTCGAAGAGGTTATAAATATCTTCGTATCCATTGGGTGCGGGCGTGCCAGTCAGTACTACTCGGGAATTGCAGTATTTTGCAATGCTCAATACTGCCTGCGCTGTAACACCGCCTTCAACATTCTTTATCCTGTGTGCTTCGTCAAGAACGACCATGACCTTGTTATCTGGGCGTTTCAAGAAATACAAAAGGCTCTTGAGGTTGTACGAAACGCTCTGGTATGACATTAACGTTAGCTCGGGTGTTTCCTCGACGGGATGAAGTGACAAGAGATGCTTATCTCTCTCTTCCTTAGGCATACCACCTGATAACCTTATTGAATATGGCGCTCGCCCGAAACACTCGCGAAATTCATTTTCCCAGGGACCAAAGGAGCTCAGGGGTCCAATTACTAAGAGTTTATTGACCTTTTTGGGATCTTCTAAAGGCAGACTTTTGAGATAGGCAAAAGCGCCATAAACAATTGAGGTCTTCCCAGCTCCGGGGACAGAGAAATTGCAGGCATTTTGAGAGAACGCCAAATGAAAAGACGCGAGGAGCTGCTTGTCATATAAGCGCCGGTGGGGTAACTGCTTTTCCACTAAATCCTTGAATTCTCTAAACTCTCGTTCATCTACTCTGTTATTCCATATGTTTCTGGCATTCTTGCTGAACTCTGCAAATTTCTCTTTATCGCTATAGTACTGTTTAAGGATTACTTTGATGAGGTCAGAATCCGTCTGCTGAATCCCGTATTTTTGCAGCGATCCTTGTATTTGTTTAAGTATTCTTTCTTTTTCTTCTTTTCTATACGGGACGACAATCGTTCCATCGGCCTCAAAAACGGCCTTCAGAACATCGAGAAAAAAATACTTTGCCCGATAATGCTTTCCGATAGAATTGGTGTCGCCGGAAAGGATGAAGCCGCTCGATTCTTCATCTATGGATAGTTCAACGGAGGCCATTGCTACACTTCCTTCGCGTGTTTAATTCTCTTTTGAAAATCCCAGATAATACTGTTTATCTCCTTCACCATATTCAGAACATCTGGGTCTTCCAAAAAGGCTTTTGAAGCAACGTCAATCGATTCCAATGTGTTCTTGGCTCTCTTTAGCAGATCCATCGGCGCCTCTTTTTGATTCTTGAGCTCGAGTCTATATCTTGATTGCCCGAGATTTCTCTTTAGAGGGGGCGCAGCCTGCTTTGCCCAGGCTTCATCTCGGTATTCCAACAAACGATCTAACTTTTCATCCGAATGCTTTTGTCGAAGCTCGTCCACTGCAAAATCCCCATCCACGAATTTCTCGCGGATAGGCTCAATGCTCTCGAAATGGTTGTCCCTGAACTCCTCCCATATCTCTTTGGAACCAAAGAAACTACCTCTTTTGCTCGTTTGTCCTATGAACCTGTAATCCTTTGAGTCGCCATTGTCCATTATTCCTTCATCGCCATCATTACCCTTTGTTTTGTTGTAAATCGCCCTGATGTAATCGAAATAGATGAGCTTCAGGTCATTGAGATCACTAGCATCGTATTTCCATTTGACTATCTTTGATTTCCCATCCTTGTACCGATTCAAATATCCATTCAGGTCGACGAAGGCACCTTCTGTTTTATTGAGTCTAGTGTAGATTCCCGAATTGCCGGTCTTTTCAAGATACTCTTCCATCAGTTTCATGATTGAAATATATTTCTTAATCTCCGGCGGATTTTCTCCCATCATCTGAGCAATATCCTGGATTCCTTGCTCGCCAGGGTAATAATCGACGAGATCCTGACATTTCAAGTACTTTTCAATTGGGTCATAGTCTACTTTTGCATCCTCACCCATTTGAAAGGTGGTCTCAAGACGCATTATTTCCTTGGGATTCTCATGCAACTCCTCGTCCAAGACGACAGCAAGAAAGTACCCAGGATGCTCTTTCTTCTTTTCTGCTACCCTTCTGAGCAGTAATGCGCGGCGGTTACCATCTATTATGTAGCCATCCTTTGTGACTATGCCATACCTAAGTTGTCCTTGGCTTTTCAAGCTCTCGTAAGTATTCTTATTGCTTTCCTTGCTTGATTCATCAAGGAATCTCTCGATGATTCGAATATCCTCAGTATCCTCCGGGTTCAGTGTCTTGCCTTCCTGCTTCTCATACGATTTGACGCGGCTCGCGATTCGTCCATTGTAGGGATTGTATACCAAATAATCGAGATCAATCTCATAAACCTTCATTTTCTCTCTATGGCTTTTGTAATATAGCTCCATAAAAGCATATGGATCTTTCTTCAAAAGCCGCTCAAAGTATTCGACTCTCTGTTGCTTATTCATTTTTTGTCTCCATTCGCTATTGAGCAAATTTTGTTGATACCATAGAGAGCCATGACCTGCTTTTTTGGGACGATTTTCTTCCTGAAAAACCTTTCATGATTCTGCTCGAAGTTCGGTTCTTCAATTTGAATCGCTTCAATGATATTGCAAAGGGCGTCGACCAATTCTGTAGGTTCAAGATATTCCCCTTTGCTGGACTGGGCTTCGTACATCTCCTGTAGCAATTTCGCTCCAGCAACTTTGTGGGAAAAACCGTTATTGATGATATCAATGAACCCACTGCCACCCTCGAATTTCATAATGACCGGCTCTAGTCTCTTAAAATAGCCGTCTGGAAAACGCTGAATAGGAAATCCCTCACCTGTCCCATATTGAACCGAGGTCTTCCACTTTCTTCTGCTCTTGCTAGTCTTTTCAATATCATAATTGGATAATGTGACTGTCAGATTCCCGAGTTTGAATGGGTGCCTTCTAAACCGCGACCCCTTCTTTTTTACGGGCGGCTTATCAAAACTCTTACTTTTGAAGGTGTTTAAGTTAGGCACCTCTGCTAATGGACCTACATTTGTTATTACCTGAGGTTCGATAATCTCTTCGCACCCGAATTCTACTCTGACAGCTTTCGCTAATGCTCTGCTCACGGGAGGGCAAACTGCATTGCCTACCAACTTCCATTTGATACCTTCGGACCCTAGAAACTGGAAGGTAATGGGAAACCCCATTAGAATAGCAGCTTCTCTTATTGTAGGCGTTCGATACTCGCCATTCCCTATTCTGCCAAACTCCGAGGGGAAAATAAGCGCTTCACGCGAATTCCCAATCTTCGTTGCAGTAACTGTTCTGCTTGGTCGATCTTCTCTTTCTGGGAAGGACATAGGTCCCATGTACGGATGATTGGTCTTCAGGAATTGTGAGCCCTTCCAGTCACGGGCATATAGTCCAGTATCATAAAAATGATCGGTTAACTCCGTCTGTTTGATTTTGATATTCGAATAAAGCGGATCAGCAATGAATTCATCTGATCTTTCGGAATTTGGCTTGGGCAAATGTTGCATTATGTGCGCCAAAGTGACGTGGAGTGGCAGGCCTTCATCCTGGTCTGGTGTCCGGTGGGTTTTCCTGAGCGCTGCCGACTTAGTTTGGGGAACGATCTCACCTGTAAAGACCCTTCCCCTGGACTGGGGAACCCCAAAATCTGCCGCGTTAAGCAAGGAGCGATTCTCTTTGAGAGAAACTGCGATTGTATCTGGGTCAAGACCTTCTTTCAATGCCCATTTTGCCAAGTGCAATTGCCTAAACGTGTAATGATCTTGAAGATGAGATGTCGAATTGCTCACGTTCTCCATGAACCAAGCCTTGAGTCGCGAATGTTGCTTGTGTTTCTTTATAGCTATAATCCGCAGGAAGATCTTGGTCAGCCTACGTCCCATCGTCTTGTCGCCTTTACCTGATTTGTTGGAGCTGGAAAAACTTGTGCATGGTGGACTGCCGATTATCACGTCGGTATCAGGTAGCGCCTCAATTCGTTTAGTAGATGCTGCAAATTCCAACATATTGCGGGGTTCACATTCAAGTCCAAAATTGTAATTGAAGGTATCGATTGCGGGCCTCCAGCTGTCAAGACCCGCAACTATCTTGAACCCTTGTTGTCTGAACCCCTCTGAAAATCCGCCCGCGCCACAAAAGAGATCGATTACCGTGAATTCGCCCATTTACTCCTCATCCACAATGGTTAGTAATTCCTTAATTCGAAGGACGGACCGCTGAGGATGCTTTCTCAGCTGGCATTCCCATATTGTCAGCACTTTCCAGCCGGTTCGCTTCAATTGCAAAACCTTGTCTCTGTCTCGAAGTTTATTATTCTTGAATTTTTGCTTCCAAAAACTTCTATGTGACTTTGGTAGACTAGGCCGACAATACGGACATCCGTGCCAGAAACATCCGTTGACAAATATCGCTATCTTTCTTCCTGGGAATGCAATATCTGGTCGTCCCGGGGCCTTTTTCCAGTTCAACCTATAGCCTCGGAGCCCGTCTTTCCAGAGAACTTTCCTTAAAGCTATTTCTGGTTTCGTGTTCTTTGCCTTGTTTGCACTCATTACTCTGGAAGTGCTTTCCTTCAGAGGCAAAGGTGCTCTCCCATCCCTTAAATAAGAATGCTCCACTATTTTGGCCCCCTCAACTTCGCAATCTGACACTCTCTCCGTGATCTGAAAGGCATGAAAAGCCAACACTGCCTACAGGCCAAGAGCTATGGGCCAAAAAAATCCAGCGGTTTGCTATACAACTGCGCGAACATGACCAGTTCGACGAAATCGACGCGACGAGAGCCCGACTCACATTTGGAAATAAAGGATTGGGGTTTTTCCAACCGCTGGGCCGCTTCTTCCTGGGTTAGCCTTGCTTCTTCACGAGCCTGGCGCAGCTTGAGCAGGAACGCCTCATATTGCTTGTCATAGTCTCGTTTCATGTTACATTATCCCAATCTGGGATAAAAAGAAGAGACCGCCTGTTAAGCGGTCTCTTTATGTTCGGGGCAGATAAGTTGATTGCAGTCTATGCAGTCGCACAGGGCGACCGGGTGATGTCAGCAACCTGATTGTCATTCTTCAGCTCTCTAACTCCTAGTTTGGAATTATACTCCCCGAAAGCTATTTGGCAATGTGAGCTTAATTCTGTAGCCCGTTGCAATGCTGCAATTGCAATGGCAACCTGTTTATGCCATTCTATCAACAACAGACTTGTAGATCCGTGTCGCTGTCTTCCGGTTGGGGAACCCACTCCGTCCCGAGCGGCGAAAGCCCTCCCTTTATATCTGACGGTAGTCATCGGCGCCTGGGGTGAGCCGCTTTATTATTGGCGCGCTTGCTGCCTGTGGATGGCTGTTCGCCGGCGGCAAGCTCACGTCGATTCCTCGACGAGTGCGGCCAGCTTGCGCAACGATTGCTGCGTGCCCGCTTCATTGTCCTCACGGCGGATGCCTACGGGCACATTTTCATAGCGCAAAGAGACCCCGGTTCCCCCCGCGACCTCCGTGAACGTCGCCGTCATGCGCATTTCGCCCGCGAATCCCGGTTCTTGCGTCTCGAACTCGATGGCTTCGACGATCCGCTCATCCGGGATCAGTTGAATAAACCGCCCATGATACGCGTCTGTGTCGTCGGTGGTCTTGCCGCGCGGCGAGTCATCCGGATGCTGATAGGTTAGCGAGATGCGGAAGTGGCCGCCTTGCCAGGGCTCGAAGGTGTGAACATGGGCGCGCATTGTATCAGGCGCGAGCCACGATGCCACCGCCCCGGGGTCAAGAAAGGCCTGATAGACCCGGCGACGCGATGCGCGGATGATTCTTGAAATGGACATTCGGTATAGAATGAAACCGACTAGATCCGCCGGATGTCTGTCTTGCAATACGGACACAGCACGTGGCTGGCCGAAACCGGAAGCGAGAGCCGTGCGCCGCATTGGGCGCAGGATACCGGCGTGCTCCCTACGTCGATGGTATAGCCACATGCTTCGCACACGATCTGTTTCGCGCCGGGGAGGGTGTGAAGCTCGGCGCCGCAGCCGCCGCACTGATGGCGGTCCGTTTGCAGGGGCTTGACCTCGTCATACTCGCCGTCCAGCCCATACAGCTTGAGCAACCGGTCGCCGTCGGCCGGGGAGAGGTGGGACAGCCAGCCCTGGCAAAAGGATGAATACTCCATGCGGAGCGCGACGCCGGGCGGGGCTTTGTCGGGGTCCAGGGCATCCACGCCCATTTCATGAAACCGGGCATAGGCGAGCTCCATCTGGTGCTTGAACAATTCCGCATAGGGCCAGAATCCGCCCGCGACCATCCACGCGCCGTTCGGCGTCGGGATGCGCTGGAGGGAGGCGGTCGATTGTTCCATCTGCGCGTCGAGCGGCGCCTGCCGGGGGTCCAGATCCTTGACGACCGCCTGCTCGGCGAAATAGGCGACGAGTTTGTCGCGAAACGCGGCGTCGTTCTTTGCGCGTGGCGAGACAGCCTGGGGACATTCCTGAATCCACCCGGCGAACACCTGGCGATAGAGCTGACGATACGCCTCCCGGTCGCCGCACAATTTCGCCTGCGTCAGCGGCGCCTGCACCGTCGCGATGAGGCGATGAAAGACGGTGTTGGTCAGCCCGGCGTTGGTATCGGCGTTGGCGATGCGAAAGTCAAAATCCATCAACGCGCCGCAATAGTCGCAATAGATATAGGCGGTGGTCGAGGGGAGCGCTTTGGGCGCGCCGCACTGGCTGCAGCTCACCCGCTTGACGAAGCGCGAATGCGCCTGGAGCGAGGCGGGCAGGGCATCGCCTGCGTGGGGTAACCCGGCGGCGAGTCCGTCGGGCTGGGGCGATGGGGCCGGTTCAGAATGGATAAGTTTTTTGAATAGATTCATGCGGACCTCAGGTGGATCGATATCGCGTGACTGCGCCTTTGAGCTCTTTGAGCTGCCCCCCTTTGACAAGGTTCTCAATCGCCTGCGCCACCTGGGTATATGGATAACGCCGGAGCTTGCCGGTGATTTTATCCTTCGTTTTCGGCGCAGCGCAAAATTCGACGATCTGCCGACCTAACACATCCGGCATGGTCGGCAGCGCCCGCTCGGGATAGACCCGCGTCAGCCCGGGGTTGCCGCTCAACTCTTCGCCGCGATCAAAGGCCAGCCGGTCCGGGTGCTCGGCCAGGAAGGCTTGCAGCCGGCGCTTGATCCGGTCGCCGTGCGTGCTGCCGTGAATCACGTCAATCGGGCCCTTGTGGCCCAGCGTGACGCGGCCGTTGTAAAAGCGCACAAAGCCCTCGATGGCCTCCTCGACCGTGAGCGCGTGCAGGTCCAGTTCTGCGATCTCATTTCTCATGGGGCTCTATTTTACACCCAGTTGGAACCATTTTTTC
The DNA here is from genome assembly GCA_049694275.1 of Anaerolineae bacterium. Lineage (GTDB taxonomy): Bacteria > Chloroflexota > Anaerolineae > UBA4142 > SHND01 > JBAVQS01. The sequence goes on from JBAVQS010000301.1 coordinate 32,788, forward strand.
ACGCGCTTGTGACCATGGGATGAGACATTAGCTGTGCGGGGATGCGCCTCACCCCCCGGCCCCCTCTCCCGAAGGCTGTCTTTCTTCGGGAGAGGGGGAGGAAAAAGCAAGGCTCATGGGAAGAGAAAGCGCAAGAGAAAAAGTAAAGCTCATGCGGAGAGAAAGCGCGGAAACAGGACGCCCTTGTTCCCCCTCTCCTGTGCGCAACTGCATGCGCACAGGAGAGGGGGTCAGGGGGTGAGGCAGGAGCGCTAACATGCCAAGAAATACTCGCGGTAAAACCTCTGCGCCTATCGTCCGGCTTGCGCGCGGGCAGCGGCATGAGCCCACTCCCGCCGAAGAGCGGTTGTGGAGCGGACTGCGAGGCCGGCGGCTCGGCGGGCTGAAATTCCGTCGCCAGCATCCATACGGTCGCTTTATACTTGACGCCTATTGTGTGGAGCACAAACTGGTGGTCGAAGTGGATGGTGCGGTCCATGACGATCCCGACCAGGCGGCCTATGACTGTGCAAGGACCGAATGCCTGCTGGCGGATGGCATCCGCGTCATCCGATTCAAGAATCGCGAGGTCATGGACAACCTTGATAAGGTCTTGCAAGAAATACGGGAGGCTGCGTTGGGCGCGGCCTCACCCCCGGGCCCCCTCTCCTGACCAAAGTGCATTGGTCAGGAGAGGGGGAGGCAGGCCAGCGCTCTGCCCACCCCATTCGCGAAAGCAACAAATGTTACCTTTTTACTTTCCCGCCTGCACAAGCAGTATGCGT
>JBAVQS010000302.1:0-13000 GCA_049694275.1 Anaerolineae bacterium
TCGTCGATCTCCTGGCGCACTATCGCGGGCACGGCAGCATTGTCTTTGTCACGCACGATCCCGACATGCTCTCGAAAGCGGACCGGGTGTTGAAAATGCGCGATGGTCAGATCGTGGAAGAGACCAAGAACAGCATCTGAATCAATTACGCTTATCGGCAGAGTGGATTTATAATTGGGACGTTATCGCCTCTAGTTAAATTGTTCGTCGCAAAATTCTCTTGTTCGTCAATACAATTAACCATATCTTCATGGAGGCAACTATGCCAAACAAACGTATCGTGCTGGCCCTTTTCCTTTTGTCGCTTGTCCTTGTGGTCGCAGGATGCAGTGGAACCTCCACGCCGACCGCCCAGGGAACTCCGACCGCCAACCCGGCGCAGGCCGCCGTCACGGCCAAAGGGGCCGTCGTCCCCGCTCAATATGCCCGCCTGGGCATGAGCACCGGCGGGACCATTCTCAAGCTCAATATCAAGGAAGGGGACAAGGTCAAGGCGGGTGATGTCCTGGTCGAACTGGACACTACGGACCTGACGCTTCAGATCAAGGCCGCCCAGGACGGGCTCGACCTTGCCAACAAGGGCCTGACCCAGGCCAAAACGCCGGCCAGCGCCGAAGAGATCACCGCCGCACAGGCCGCTTACGCTAGCGCGGTCGCGGCGTTGAACCAGGCACGACGCGGTCCCACCGTCCAAGACCTCAAAATCTTGCAAGCGAATCTGGCCAAGGCCAAGGCCGCGCTCGACCAGGCGCAGGCGGCTTATGATCGCGCCGGTGGGCCCACCAATCCGTATGCGGGAATGCTCCCCACCTCCCTTCAACTCCAGGAGGCGACTCTCGATTACCAGATCGCCCAGGCCAACTATGACAAGGCGACCAAGCTGGATGCGACAGTGATCGAGCAGGCTCAGGCCGGGGTGACCCAGGCCAAGGCCCAGCTCGACCTGAAGCAAAAAGGCCCGCGCCCCGAGGATATTGCCGTCGCACAGGTCCGGGTACAGCAGGCGCAGACCGGGCTGGAGCAGGCGCAGAGCGCGCTGACCAAAGCCAAGCTCGTCGCCCCGTTCGATGGGACCGTCACCAATCTCACTTTTCACGTGGGCGAGTTGGCCCAGCCGGGCGTACCGGGGATTACGCTGGCCGATCTCTCCCAGCTCCGCATCGATACGACCGACCTCGACGAATTTGGCGCGGCGCGCATCAAGCTCGGCCAGCCGGTCAAGATCACGGTGAACGCGTTCAACGACAAGCAGTTGACCGGCAAGGTCTCGAGCATTGCCAGTCAATCGGTCACCCTGGCCACCGGCGATATCTCTTATATCGTCGGCATCGCTCTTGACAACCAGGACCCCGACATTCGCTGGGGCATGACCGTCAAGGTCGAATTTGCGAACAAGTAATCATATGGCAATCATCGAAACGCGCGAATTGACCAAGGTCTACAAGATGGGCAAGATCCAGGTGACGGCCCTGAACGGCCTGAGCCTGGCCATCGAGCGCGGCGAGTTTGTGTCCATCATGGGACGTTCGGGGAGCGGCAAGTCCACACTCCTGAACATGCTGGGCTGCCTCGACCGGCCGACCAGCGGGGTCGTCATGATTGACGGCGAGGATGTGACCCGACTCCCCAAACGCGCCCTGCCGCGCGTCCGCCGGGAAAAGATCGGGTTTGTCTTTCAGCACTTTAACCTGGTGACCTCGCTCACCGCCGCCGAAAATGTGATGCTGCCCTTGCGCTATGCCGGCGTCGGAGGACGGGAGCGGGCCAAACGCGCCGCGGAGGCGCTCGAACGCGTTGGCCTTGCGGACCGTGCGCACCATCGCCCCGCCGAACTGTCGGGCGGCGAGCAGCAGCGGGTTGCGGTCGCCCGCGCGATTGTCACCCGGCCGGCCATGGTCCTCGGCGATGAGCTGACCGGCGAACTGGATACCAAGACCTCTCGCGCCGTGGTTTCGCTGCTGCGTGAGTTTAATCGCGAGCTGCACCAGACCTTTGTGCTGGTGACGCACGACCCGATGGTCGCCGAACAGACCGACCGGATCATCCACCTGCAGGATGGGCAGGTCGAGTCGGAAGAGCGACACCCCCATGATTGAAATCCTGCGCAATATGATGCGGCGCAAGCTCCGCACCGGGCTGACCATCTTTGGCATTGTCATCGGCATTTTTGCGCTGACGGTCATGGGCTCGATGACCGAGTATTTCAACGGCATCATCGACAATGCCATCCGGCAAGCGGGAACGAACATCGGAGTCTCGCCCAAGAGCGGCGACTTCACGTCGGCGATTACCGACAATGATGTCAAACGCATTGAGCGCGTGCCCGGCGTGCGCTATGTCATCCCCTATATTCTCGATCTATACCAGGAGATCGGCGCCGTGCAGATGGGCCAGCCCGACCTCATCTTTGGCGAGCCGGCGGACCTCTTACAGTACGACATGCCCTATATCACGGTCAAAAGCGGGCGCTTGCTTCAAAAGGGGGACGAGTACAAAGCGGTCGTCGGGAGCAAGATTGCGAGCAACCGCCACCTCGACCTCGGCAGCACGGTGCGCTACAAGGACCATGATTTTACAGTCGTCGGGATTCTGAACGAGACGCAAACGACGCCCGATACCGTGGTCTTTATCCCGATTGACGTCATGCGCCGACTGCTCAAAGCGCCCGACCTCATCATGTCACTCACCATCGTGCCGGTTGATCCAACCGAAGGTAACGCCCTCGCCGCGCGCATCAGCGCCGCGGTGGACGACCTGGATGTGACCACGCCGGAAAAGGCAATCGAACAGGCGCGCCAGGGCCTCGCCATCTTTAATGCGATTCTGCTGAGCGGCGCCGTCCTCGCCGTCGTCGTCGGCGGGCTGGCGGTCGTCAACACCATGATTATGAGCGTCAGCGAGCGGACTGCTGAGATCGGACTGAAAAAGGCGATCGGCGCGACCGATTGGGATATTGTCCGCGAGTATGTGACCGAGGCGAGCATGATGGGCATCATCGGCGGGGTGGTCGGGATTCTATTGGGCGCCGGCCTGGCGAGCCTTTTAAATGTGGCCGTCGGCCAGGCCCTCGGGGGCACAGACCTCTTTACCGTGACCCCGCGCCTCGTCATCCTGGCGTTCGTGTTTGCGGTTTTCCTGGGCACCGGGGCGGGACTGGTCCCCGCGTGGAACGCGGCCCGGCTCGACCCCATGCGCGCGCTGCGAGCGAAATAGGCTTCACCCCCTTCCCCCTTTCCTAAAGCTCGCACTATAGAGTTTCAGGAAAGGGGGCAGAGCTGGGGGAGGGAGTAAGGCATGAGCGAAATCCTTCACAACATCCTGCGACACAAAGGGCGGACGACGCTGACGGTCATCGGAATTGTCATCGGCATCTTTGCCATTACCGTAATGGGCTCGATGACCGAGTATTTCAACGTCATGATCGACAATGCGATGAAGATGGCGGCCAAGTCCATCAGCGTGGCCCCCAAGGGAGGGCTACACTCGCTCCTGACGGACGGCGACCGCCGCGCCGTCGAGCGCGTCGCCGGCGTCAAGGCGGTCTTTCCCTTTACCGCCGGCAGCCTGGACCCCGGCGGCAATATCCAGTTCGGCCCGCCGCCCACAGTCTATGGACTCCCGCCTGAATATTTCGACTATGACAAGACCGACCTGTCCCGTGGGCGATTGCTGGACCGCGGCGATCAGTATGTCGCCATCATCGGCGTCAAGATCGCCAAGAACAAAAATCTCGATCTCGGCGGGACCCTGCGATGGCGCGATCACGATTTTTCGGTGATCGGAATCATTCAAGAGACCCAGACCGCGCCGGATAATTGGGTGATGGTGCCCATCGACGTGGCGCGCCATGTGATGGCGCAGCCGACCCTTATCTCGGGCATGTACGTCTTTCCCAATAATCTTCAAGACGCCGATGCCGTCGTGAACCAGATCAAAACCCAGGTGGATACGGTCAAGGTGCAAACGCTCGAAGAACAGCTTGCGGCGGTGCGCCAGGCGCTGGTGATCTTTAACGCGATTCTCTTGAGCGGCGCCATCATCTCATCAATCGTCGGCGGGCTGGCGGTCATCAATACCATGATCATGAGCGTCAACGAGCGAACGCGCGAGATCGGGCTCAAAAAAGCCATCGGCGCAACCGACGGCGAGATCATCCGCGAATATGTAGGGGAGGCAGCCCTGATCGGCTTGTTGGGTGGCGCGGTGGGACTCGGGCTGGGCGCGGGCATGACGCGCCTCTTGAACGCGGCGCTGGGCAACTCGCTCGGCGGCTCGGACCTCTTTTTGTTGACGCCGCGCCTCGCGCTCGTCGCCGTCGGGTTTGCTGTCTTTCTCGGCTCGGCGGCCGGACTTTACCCCGCGTGGAGCGCGGCCCGGCTCAACCCGGTGGACGCCCTGCGCAGCGAATAGTGAAGCGAAGAGCAACCCATCTGCGCTTGTTGTGTCATGCAGTCCCACAGGAGACCTATGCTATAATAGGGCACTTGGCCATTCAGTTGGAACCATTGGGAGTCTATTCGCATGATTCGTTTTCGCAATCTGCCCGTGATGTTCATGGTCGCGGGCATTCTCTTGTCTGTCGCCGCTCCGTTGCAAGCAATCGCTGCGCCGCTCACGCCCGCGCCCCCCTTGCCTCACGCCGCGCTGGCGCCGCGCGCCCTGGTTGCCGGAACCCTGCTCAACCTGAATAAGGATGCCGCTTCACAGCACGACCCTGCAATCTTGCGAACGACCGGCGGGGACCTGGTGGTCGCCTATGAACAGGACGTACTCACCGGATCGACATTGGCGCCCGACATTTTCGTGACGCATTCAACCGATGGCATTACGTATGCTCCGCCCATCAACCTGTCGCACACGCGGCTCAAGTCGCGCACGCCCGCTCTTTTCAGAACGAATGGGAACGCCTATCTCTTGTACCTGGAAACGCTTCCAAAGACCACGATTTACCAGATGTTCGGCTCGGTATCCAACTCCGGGAGCTGGTCTACCCCCACACGTGTAACGACCAACCTGAATGCGAACATTATCGATCCGGCCGGCGTGCAGGCGAGCGATGGGACCAATTGGGTGGTGGGGCAGATTTATCTGGGGGGGACGTGGACCGATACGTGGGTTCAGCCCATTGGCGGCGCGGGGGTCAACCTCTCGGCGGACGGGAGCGCAGTCAGACATCCGGCGATTGCCGCCGGCGACAATGGACAGGTCTATGTCGCCTGGATCGACCACGCGAACGAGTACGGCCATCCCAAACGAGGAATCAATGTTTTACAATGGAATGGCGCGACCTGGGCGCGCTTGCCCATCCCTTCGACGGAAACCGCAATCCAGTGGGTCAACCTCTCCTATTATCAGAGCAAACTCTATCTCACCTGGCCTTCCGGTATCAGCCCGGCCGGCATCCGCCAGGTGATCTGGGATGGCGCGGCATGGGGCCCCGTAACCTTGCTGGCTACCGGCTCGGCGATTACCTATCTCCATACCGCGATTTCGCCGGCCGGCAATATCTATGTCTCGTGGGTCATCAATGGCGTGGTCTATCTCAAGCGCAATGGAGAAACGCCCATCGTCCTCTCCCAGGGGCTCGCTTCCGCCAAACAGCCGGCTCTCTTTGTCGACGACAATGATGTGGCTTATGTTGCCTTTCAGCAGAATTATGATATCTGGCTGAATACGGCTCAATAGCCTGGGGTTTTACATTCATGGATCACCATCGTCTGTTCTTGCCGGCGGGCCTTGCCCTCCTGCTCTTGATGCTGATCGCGCCATCGTCCATCCACGCTGCGCCGATTGCGCCAGCGCAGCACCTGGACCAGACCGCCCATGCCCCGCGGAGCGTGACCGCCGGTATGCCGCTCAATCTGAATAAGGATGCCGCGCGGCAGCATGACCCGGCAATCTTGCGGACGACCAGCGGGGACGTGGTGGTCGCCTATGAACAGGATGTACCGGTGAGCGGCACGCTCATACCCGACATTTTCGTAACGCATTCGTCGGATGGCGTTAGCTTTGCCCCGCCCGTCAACCTGTCGCGAACCTCGCTCAAGTCCCGCACCCCATTTCTCTTTAGAGACAATGGCGACGCCTATCTCCTCTATCTCGAAACGCGGCCTTTGACTGTGACTTACCAGGTCATGGGCTCACTCTACAGTCAGGGGGCCTGGTCGCCGCCGGTGTTGCTTGCGCCGCCGGCGGCGCAGAACCTGATTGATCCGGTCGGAGTGCAGGCGAACGATGGCTCGATCTGGATTGCCGGCCAGATCTATTCCGGAGCGACCTCTACCGATACGTGGGTCAAGCAACTGGGAGGCCCCGGGTTCAACCTCTCGATAGATGGAAGCGCGGTCAGACATCCGGCGATTGCCGCGGGGGACAACGGGCAGGTCTATGTCGCCTGGATCGACCACGCGAACGAGTACGGCCATCCCAAACGAGGAATCAATGTTTTACAATGGAATGGCGCGACCTGGGTGCGCTTGCCCATCCCCTCGATTGAAACCACGATCCAGTGGGTTAACCTCTCCTATTATCAGGGCAAGCTCTATCTCACCTGGCCTTCCAGCGTCGGGGCTGGCGGCATCAAGCAGCTTATCTGGGATGGCGCCGCATGGGGACGCCTGGCAGTGCTGGCCGCCGGCTCGGCGATTACCTATCTCCATACCGCAATTTCGCCGGCCGGCAATATCTATGTCTCGTGGTTGTTCAATGGCAAGGTCTATCTCAAGCGCAATGGAGAAACGCCCATCGTCCTCTCCCAAGGGCTCGCTTTGGCAAAACAGCCGGCTCTCTTTGTCGACGACAATGATGTGGCGTATGTTGCCTTTCAGCAGAATAACAACATTTGGCTCAACACCGCGCGGTAGAGACGAACCGTTGGCTCGCCCGGCAGAACGAGCCGGCGTTCGCTTGATAGAGCAAGCCGCCGGCCCGGTCTTGCGATGTCGATTAGAACGGGCTCACCTGCCCGAGGATCTGGATCTCGAGCGGTTGCAGAGTGATGCGGAGGGAATGCACGGGGCCGCTACCCACACTGCCATTCGCTTCGAGCACCTGAACACCCCCGATGGGTTTCTGCACAACCGCGCCGGGAGGGTTAGCCCCGGTTTGCCCCCCGCCCTTGCTCTTGTTGCTGAACAGGAGGACAAAATGGGAATCGACCGGGTTGACCGCCGAATCGACAATTACTTCGCCGGTCCACGGCGCCCCCGCGAGGTTTGCAACCACGAGCACCTCCTGATCCTGCAAAATTCGAGAAAAGGCAAATACGCCCGGCGCGGCGGTCGAGAGGCCGAAATGGAACCCGTCCCCCGAGATGGGGCGAAAATACTGGCGGCCATATCGCAGCGTGGGTTGCCCGGCGCGTACCGCCGCCAACTGCTGGATCGTGAGATAGAAAGGATGCTGCCGGTCAAAGGCGCCCGGCTTGCCCCACAGCGCCTCGCGGACCGCTTCCAATGCGTTGCCCGCGCCATGCAGCCCCTGCTCGGTCCCGTAATAGATGCACGGGATGCCTTGCAGCGCAAACAGGCAGGCAACGCCAAGCGCGACCTGATCGTCAAACTGGCGCGGATTGGCAGGGTCGCTATAGTAGAGGCGCTGGTACTGGTCATGGTTGTCGAGAAAGGTTACAAAGAACCGGCTCGCTTCGCCGTGTGAGCTCAGCACACCCCGCTCAACCTCTTTGCGATACTCGTACATGTTCACCACGTCCGACGGCGGCAGGAACCCCTTGACCATCTGCGGGAGCTTGAAAAAAAGCGGAAAGTCGAGCGCCGCATCCACGCCAATCAGGTCCCCATCGTCGGTGAACGTGTTCCGGCCGATATAGCCGCTGATTTTCGATTCCCCGTCGTACACCTCGCCATAGGTAAAGAAATTCTTTTTCCCGATGCTCAGCGCATACTCGCGGACCGCGTTCCCAAAGGTCTGGGCGAAATCAGCCGGCAGGTATTTGAGCGTGTCGATGCGAAACCCATCCACATCGAACTTGGCGATGATGTATTGATAAGCGTGAATCAGGATTGCACGCGCCGGGTAGTTCACCGCGCCATCGGGGATATAGTCGGGGTCGAACTGTTTCAGGCTAAAAAAATCGCCGCCCTGATCCTGCAGATCCGACGGGCGCGAAAAGGCGTTCCCCTGCCGGCGAAACACGTTCTCATCCTGCAGCTCGACCGGCCAGATCGCCGCATCCGGCGCAGGGTTCTGCGGGTGATCGCCCCAGTCCGGGCGTCCCTGCCCCGTTTCATCGCGCCAGTTGAGCCGATAAGGCGTGTCGCTCCACGGCGCGGTCCCACCCCACCCCGCATATTCAAACACATCCCCGGAATGGTTGAGCACAATGTCAAAAATGACATGCATGCCGCGCGCGTGCGCTTCGTCCACCAGCGCCCGCAGTTCCGTCTCGGCGAGTTCGGGACGCGAGGCAAAACGCGGGTCCACCGAGAGGAAATCCTGAATGCCGTACCCGTGATAGGTTTCCGGGGTCCACTGGCAGTTCTTTAATACCGGGGTCAGCCAGATCGCGCCCACGCCGAGGTCGCGCAGGTAATCGAGCTGCTGGCGGATGCCATTGAACGTGCCTCCTTGAAAGGTATTGATCGCCCCATCCCATTGAGCGCGCGGTGGGGCGCCGGGGTTATTGAAACGATCGACCAAAATCTCATAAATCCACCGGTCGCGCCAGTCCTCCGGCGAAGGGAACGGGCTCGGCACCTTGACCGTCGCGCTCCCCACCTTCACCGGGATCGTGCGCGGCACGCGCGCCTGCGCCACCACCGACCGGGTTTCGGCGCTCCAAACGGAATTCGGCATCAGTACTCCTCCCCCAAACAGAATTGATTGATGCAAGTCTATCCGGCTTTCCCCGCCTGTCAATGCCTTTTGTCCGCCTGACGCCCGCAACCGCTCACCCCTCATCGACCCGGTCACGCTAGTGATTACAAAGATTCTACATCTTCAAAGGGCGATTGACGCACACGTCCCTCATGGGTACAATAGGGCAACCATTATGAGCATGAGCCTTCCCTCCACCTATTTCACCGGGCGCCGGCTGATCGTTGTGCAGGCCGCCTGGCTGGCCGTCGCCATCCTTACCATCGGCCTTTTTGCCCTGGCCGTTCCACCGCGCTTTGACCAGCTCCAGCAGATCTGCACCGGCGCGGCGTGCCAGTCCCCACAGCTTTCCATCGAGGACATCCGCCAGTTGCAGCAGGCGGGGTTGTCGCGGGAATTCCACGCGGCCTATAGCCTCGGGCTGGAACTGGTCTTTGCGGCGATCAATTTTATCTTTGCCGCGCTCATCTTTTTCCGGCGCTCGCAAGACCGGGTGGCGCTCCTCGTCTCGCTCATGCTGATGACCTTTGGCCCGGCCACCTTTACGGGCACGCTGAACGCGCTAACCCACCTGAGCACCGGCTGGCAACTGCCCATCACGCTCGCCTCGTCAATCACCGGGAACGCACCCGATTGGCTGGTGCCCGTCTCTTCCTGGCAATTCCCGGTCGGGCTGGTCATCGCCATCGGCCAGGTCGCGACAGCGCTCTTTTTCTTTGTCTTTCCCGATGGACGCTTTTTCCCGCGCTGGGGCATGCTTGTCGTACTGGTCTGGAGCGCCTGGCAAGTTCCGGCCGCGTTCTTTCCGAACACGCTCCTGAATGCCGCCAACTGGCCCCCGGCAGTTTCGATCGGGGTGTGGGCCTGCTTCCTCGGGTCATTCATCTTTGCGCAGGTCTATCGGTATCGCCAATCTCGCGACCCGGTCCGGCGGCAGCAGACCAAGTGGGTAGTCTTTGGGGCGGCGGGCGCGCTGGCGGGATACGTCGTCCTGACGCTACTCGCTTACGTGGCAACCCGGCTGGACCTGGCCAACCTGTTCGTGCGCCAGGGCATTCTCACACTGGTTTATCTGGTGATGGTGCTCATTCCACTCTCCTTCGGCCTGGCGATCCTGCGCTCGCGGCTGTGGGACATTGACGTCATCATCAACCGAACGCTGGTCTATAGCGTGCTGACCGGAACGCTTGCACTGGTCTATATCGGGATCGTGCTCCTGCTCCAGTACTCCCTCCGCGCCCTGACGGGCCAGGAACAATCGGCCATTGTCGTGGCGGGTTCGACGCTCGTGACCGCCGCGTTGTTCACCCCGTTGCGCGAGCGAGTACAGGTCACTATCGACCGACGTTTTTACCGCCGCAAGTATAACGCCGCACAAATCATGAGCGCATTCAACGACGCGATGCGCAGCGAAGTGGACCTGGATCGGTTGACCGGCCAGTTGGTGGCAGTCGTGGAAGAGACCATGAAACCACAGTCTGTCTCCCTGTGGTTACTTGAACGAAAGGACAAGGAACAATGATGATGCGCCGCTTGATTCACCTTTTCATTCTATCGCTCATCGGCATGCTGGCGCTGGCCTGTGCACCCACGCCGGTTCCGACCGTTCAACCAACCCCGGCGCAAGGAGGCAAGGTCATCCTGAAAGTCGGCACGGGGGACAGCGGCCAGGGGCTGCAACCGCACCGGCTGATCATCGACCAGTTCCAGCAGGCCAACCCCGATATCCAGGTTCAGATTGAATCTGTCGAGGCCACGGACTATTATGGCCAGTTGCTGGACGAGATTCAAAAGGGGACCGCGCCTGATCTCATGCAGATCGGCGATGACGCCGTCCCCATGTTCGTACAAAAAGGAGCGCTCGTCAATCTGGGGCCCTACATCCAGGGGACGCAGCCGCTCGACCAGAACATCTACCTGCCCGGCGTCCTCCAACCCGGACAGTGGAACGGGGCGCAATATCTCTTGCCCAAGGATTTTTCACCGCTCGCGATCTATTACAACAAGAAACTGTTCGACCAGTACCAGGTCCCCTATCCCAAGGATGGCTGGACCTGGCAGGATTTTCTCAAGACCGCGCAGGCTTTCACTGCTGCACCCCAGAGCGGGGGCGTCCCGCAGGTCTGGGGTGTCCAATTGCCGGGCACCTGGACGGGTGGATTTGAATACTGGGTAGCGGCGGCAGGGGGGAGTCTCATCAGCGAGGACGGGAAAAAGTTCCAGGGTTATATGGACTCGGCTGCAAGCGCCGAGGCGCTACGTTTTTATATCGACCTCTACAAAAATAATGTCGCGCCGCCGATGGCCGATATCAAGCTGTTCCAGGGTGGCAACACCGAGTTTGCCAGGGGCAAGGCGGCGATGTGGCTCTCCGGCCACTGGCCCGAGGCGGACCTGCGCAAGAATGCGAGCGTGGACCTCGGGGTCGTGGGAATGCCGGTCGGCAAGAAACGCGCCAATGTCCTCTTTTGGAGTGGCTTTGGGATCAACAGCCAGAGCAAGAACAAGGATGCCGCGTGGCGCTTTTTGCGCTTTTACGTCGGCATCGAAGGGGCCAAAGTGTGGAAGGACTGGGGCCTGCCAACGGTGCGCTCGGTCGCCGAATCCTCCGGCCTCACCAAGGACCCGATTGAAGGGGTGTGGCTCAACGAGCTTAACTATCTCGTCCCGCGCGGATACATCTTTACCTCCGTATGGGGAGATACAGCGGACACGGCACTGCAACAGGCGTTGGAACAGGGGATTACCAATCCTGGCTCGGATGCGGCGGCGCTGATGAAGACGGCCGCGCAACACGCGCAACAGGCGCTGGACGCGAAAAAGTAAGCCGTCAAATAACCGTACACACCCAGCCATCAGAGGAATATCGATTATGAGAAAATCGTTATATACGCTTTACCTGATCTAAACCTTTGTTTTTTTGACATGCCAGGGTATCCGCATAGAATTGCCAACAGTGTGACAATTTCATAAACCCTTTCAAGGAGCCTGGCATGAAACTCACTTCGGTAGTTCTCCTGGTTCTACTCTCTCTCGGCGTACTCGCCGGTTGTACGAGCAATAATCCCGCGGCAGCGACAGCCGTCGCCGCCGCGACCCTCCCTCCGATCGCCACTGTCCCTCCCGGTTACACCCCAACGACCGCGCCGACCAATACAGCGACCACCGCCCCGACGGATACGCCCACCCTCAGTCCGACCATCGCGAACACGCCCACACCGGCGGGCACAGCGACCTTTACCCCGCCGCCCGGCTTACAGCTCTCGACCTCGCTCGCGTTTGATCCCAGCACCTGCGACCTACTCACCAACGATGCGGATAGCGTCGCGTCGGGCTGCGCCAACGGAGAATATTTCCTCCAGAACAAAACAGTCAAAATGTCGAACTGGGCGCTGCTCAAGAGCAATAGCTATAGCGACATCGTAGTCGAGATGGACGCGCACCTGATCGCGGGCGATGCGACGGCAGCCTATGGCCTTGCATTCCGCATCTCGCCCAGCGGGCAGGATTACTATCTCTTTGAGCTCACGAATCAGGGGACCTATCGCCTCCAGCTCATATCGAGCAACAAGTGGACCCGGCTCACTCCCACACTCAAATCCAGTTCCATAAAGCCAAACGATATCAATCACTTCAAGGTGGTTGCCCAGGGGCATCAGATCGCGGTCTATGCTAACGGTCACTGGCTGACTACTGTGAACGACTCGACCCTGGGCGCGGGCAATGTCGCGCCCTATCTTGAGAACACCACTACCACCGCCAAGGCCGGGTTTGACAACATCTGGGTCTGGCGCATCGTCCAGCCGCAGACCATTCCCGCGGCCCCGCCGACCACAGCGCCGACGCGCGCGCCAACCGCTGTACCCGTCAGGCCGACGGCGACACCGCCCCCCTCCTCGGGGAAATACCAGTTGCCGCCGGGCAAGGGCGGGCTCGTCGTCCGCAACTATTACGGCGGAGACATGACCTTTACCATTAACAACCAGCAGTACACGGTCCCCTCGAACGGTGAGCAGTTCATCGTGCTCGATCCGGGCACATATCCCTGGTCCGCTTTTATTCCGGGCAAAGGGCAAGCGCACGGCAGCGAGACGATTGAGGCCGGCAAGGTGTGGTTGATGCCGTTCGCCGATCAATGACGAAACTCGCCTATATCATTACGCAC
>JBAVQS010000303.1:0-16414 GCA_049694275.1 Anaerolineae bacterium
GGAATAACCACCGAAGAGATTCTCAAGGCTTATCCCTACCTGGAGCCGGAGGATATTCAGCAAGCATTGCTTTATGCCGTTTGGTTGGCTGAGGAAAATGTCTTACCTTTGGAGCAAGCGGCGTGAACTTTATTGCCAATATGGGCATTTCCCCTTTGACCGTCGTGTTTTTGCGGAATCAGGGACACCAGGCGGAGCATTTGCACGAACTGGGTTTGGATCGACTGCCCGATTCGGAGATTTTGGCCAGGGCGCGGATACAATCGGCAATTGTCTTGACCTGCGACCTGGATTTTGGCGACCTACTTGCGGCAAGTAGCGCTAATCTCCCCAGCGTGGTTATCTTTCGACTGAAGCCACCCATGACACCGGATAAGGTTAACCACTCTCTGGAACAAATCCTGCGCGAGCATGCTCATGATTTGGAGCAGGGTGCTATCCTCAGCGTCGATGAAAAACGTGTGCGCGTCCGCCGCTTGCCTGTCTCGCGGTAAGGGCGGTTGCGATGATAGGGCAGAGCGAGAGAGGAAAAACGTGGAGGTGGCGTAATGACCAGGGTATTGCTACGCCCAAATCTGGAAGAGCAATTGAAAGACATCGCCGCGCGCCATCAGACCAATCTCGAAGCGTTGGTCAACGATTGGCTCGAAGAGCAGTTGTGGCAGGAACAACGTAGAAAGATTGAACAAGAAGCAGAACGCTTTCGGGCGCAGCACGCCCAGTTATATGCAAAATACCGCGGGCGCTTTATCGCTATGCGCGATGGCGTTGTGATCGACGATGATGCAGAGATCTTGCTATTGCACCAACGCATCCGCGCCCGGTACGGCGATGAGCCGATACTTATAACGCCGGTCACAGAAGAAGCGGTCCAGACTTTTCGCGTGCTTGGGGCGCGCCGACAGAGATGCCACTCTAAAGCGCTTGCGTTCCCGCTAGAAAACGAGGGTAAGTGATGTCCGAGCGTTTTCCAGCCCGACCTCTATGCGCAAATACTCTCGGGAGGCCGATGGGAATGGGAAGCGGCCATCACCGCGCCAGGACCAGATTCGCGACCACATAGCAGTGGTCGGAGCCGCCGAGACATTTGACCTGGGCCAGGGTCGCCTGCATGCTAGTGCATCAACATGATGAATTTGCAGGACAGCATATACGCTGGCTCAGTGCAATAGGTATAGCTCAACCCCGCAGGTTCATGTTGATGCACTACTAGCCGAGTGAAAGATGTAATCGAGCCGGACGAACGGACCGGGTATGGGAATCCGATCGACCATCAGCCCGTGAGGAAAGGTGAGGCCGAGCCCCCGGCCCGCCTCGCGATACGAGTCCCGCAGGACGCTCGCCATTGCCTGATAGCCCCGGCTTGAATCCCCGCTGTTGAAATCCCCGGCCACGATCACAGGGCCCTTGAGCCGCGCGGCAGTGGCCGCGACATTGGCAATCTCGCGGGCCTGCTCCGAATCGTCAACCCCAATCGGCAGTTCCGTATCGCCCAGCCAGGCAATATCCGGCGGGTCGGGATGAATGGCGATAAAGTGAACGGGCGTGCCGGCAACGTCAAGGATCAGGTCCAGGCCGGGACGGCCGCTCCCGGATGGACGGAACCACTCGCTCCGCAGGATCGGGTAGCGGGTGATAAAACCGACGCTGCCGTTCTCCGGCAGGAGAATCATGGAGGGATACCGTGCAAGCTGCTGCTTGAAGGACTCGGCGGTCGCCGGGGTCAGCTCTTGCACGGCGACGATGTCGGCGTTTTCGTTCGCGATGGCCGCCGTCACCTCTTGCGGGGCAGCCTGACCGGGGCCCAGGTTAAAGGTCATGACGCGCAGGCGCGCCGCACTGTTATCTGCCGCCGCGGGACGCGGGAGATAGAGCGGGGCATAGAGCGCAAGGCCCACGATCAGGAGAACGAGGTTTGAGAGCGCGGCGAGGCGCGAGCGCGCGAGGAGCGCCAGCGGGAGAAGGAACGCCAGGGGGAAAAAGAGGAAAGGGAGAAAGGTCGTGATGAGGGTGAGGAGTGGAATAAAAGAAAAGACCAGGCGCATGACAAGCAGCAGGCCCACGCCGCAGGGATAACCCATGCAGAACAGATTGAAGAGGGCGCGCCGTAAGGTGGAACGTGTGAGAGTGGTAGGCATATCGCGAACGATACGATTATACAACGCAACTGGACCTGGTGATTACTTTCGACTTTGACAATGTCAGATTTCAATCGGCGTAGGCCGATTTCGCCTTGCGTAGCCGCGATTTCAATCGCCCAGCCGCGAATGTGACATTGTCGAATTACGCACATCTCGGTTTGTCATTCTGAATGTAGTGATTACGCACATCTCGGTTTGTCATTCTGAACGTAGTGAAGAATCTCGCTAGCGCAAACCGCATCTGTCGCTTGTGAAGAATCACCAGAACTGGACGAGATGGCGGAATTCTGCTAAACTTGCGCAACCTTAACCGGAGAGAGAGCCCGTGAAAATATTCCTGCGTTGGCCTGTGCTGGTGCTTGGCATGCTCCTGGCAACCGCCCTTTTGCTGCCGCCCGTCCCGCTCGACGCGTCCGGCCTCACCCACCGCTATTTTCCACCCCCCGCCTGGACCCTGGGCCCAATCATCGGCTCGGCCAAATACGAAACCGATTGGAATGCGATTCTCGATCAGGTCGAGTCGAACGGGTACCCCATCACGGCGTTACACTTTGACGCCTCTCATTGGGAGACGTGTAACAACAACGGCGACCCGGCGTTGAGTGACGCGTTCATCCAGCGCATGCGCGCGGACCACCTGCGGGCGGTGCTCTGGATCGTTCCGCTGATCGACCTCCGGTGCGCTGAATATCACACGGCGGCGAACCAGGATTATTTCGTCCGCGTCAACGGCCAGATCCTCGTGACCAGCACGGCCCAGGGGCATGGAAGCTGGATCGACTTCAACAAGCCGGGCGCAGTCGCTTTCTGGCATTCGCTCCTCGACCGAGCGGCGACAAAGTTCGGCGACGTGCTGGGTGGATTTTACATCGACGACATGCGTCCCGACCTCTCACAGGACCCCAGCTATGCGGATGTCTATGCGTTTGACCTGCTCAAATACACGCGTGCCCGAATCCCGGACGGCGATGTCGTCATGAAGCGCTATGGGCACAATACGCCGAGCGACAACTTTCTGCGCTATTACGCCCATGCCACCTATGTCAACGACGCCTATTCGGATTGGACCGGGATGCGGAGCAAGGTGCGGAATGTCATGAATACGGCCAAGCTCGTTCCCGCCGCCTTTAGCGAGTTCCCCGGATACAATGGGCCGGTCCCCACCGCCGAGATTTATACGCGGCGGTTGCACTGGGGGGCGTTTCAAGTTTTGATGGAGGATGATACCCAGCGCTCGTTCTTCCCATGGAATACGCCCGCGCTGGCTTCGACGCTGCCGGCCTATCGCTATTATACGACCCTGCACCGCGAGCTCGTCCCCTATCTCTATAGCTATGACGAGGCGGCGTACGAGACCAATACGCCGATCCTGCGCAATTCCAACACGCTCCAGTTCTCGACCCAGATCGGCCAGGAGATTTTCGTCAAGTATGTGACGGCGAGTGTGCAGAGCGTTTCGTTTACCCTCCCGGCGGGACAGTGGATTAACTATTGGAATGAGAGCCAGAGCTGGACCGGGCCCCGAACGCTCTCCCTGCCCGCGCCGCTGGGACATGAACCGGTCCTGATTCGGAACGGCGCAATCATCCCGATGGGGGTGCAGAGTGCGACGACGGGGCACGGCACGGCGGCTTCGGCCGGCGCGCTGACCGTGAATGTCTTTGCCAGCGGCGCATCGTCGTTTCGCTATTACGACCCGACCGGTTTTTGGAGCACGCTCTCGGCCAACCTGAATGGGACGGCCCTGACCCTCTGCTCACAGCCCGCGCCCTCGCAGCCGTTGATTTACCGGGTCGCCCGCTGGGCCGCCGCCCCGGCGAGCGTGACCACGTCGAACGGGGCGGTGGGGGTGAATGTGGGGTGGGGGACGGCGCTCCCGCAACTGGCGAGCGAAGGGGATGTGGATGCTTCGACCGGCGGGTGGTTTTATGATTCCGCCGCGCAGCATCTCATCGTCAAGCCGGGGACCGGCGGGGCAGACTGCCCGGCATAGGCGTAGGGGCAATCCCTTGTGGTTGCCCTGCGTGTGGGCAACCATTCCACCGGGACTCTCGGTGATAGTAAGGGATTGCCCCTACAACTCCGTCAATCAAAATGGATTACGCACCCGGCGCAGGGCGCTCTCGATTCGACATGCGGGCGATGGGGACGCGCGTGGGGGCCGTCCTGCGGGCGCACCGCGGGGCGCTGTTGTGGGGAGCGCTCCTGTTTGCGGTCGCGCTCCTCGTGCGTCTCCCCAATCTGCTCCAGATTCCGCGCTATTCCGACGAGGGGCTGGAGGCGCTCTGGGGCTGGGAGATTGCGCTGGGCCATCAATGGCCGCTGACGGCGGTGGACCCGTATGACGGGCCGCTCTATGCTTACCTGCTCGCGGCGATATTGAAGGTGTTTGGCCCCAACATCCTGCTCCCGCGCCTGATGATTGCCGTGGCGGGCGCGCTGACGGTCGCCGCGACCTACGGGCTGGGGCGGAGCATGTCGAGCCACCGGGGAGGGTTGTTCGCCGCCGCAATCGCCCTCACCTCGCCCACGCTCATCATCCTCAGCCATATCGGCATCTCGAATGGGCTCACGCCGCTGTTTTTTACCCTGACCGCGGCCGCGTTGTGGAAAGCGGGGACGACGCCCGGCGTGACGCGGGCGAGCGACTGGCTGTTGGCGTTGAGCGGCTTGCTCGCCGCGCTCACACTGCAGACTCACCCTTTGAGCGTGTTTGGACTGGCCGGGCTGGCGCTGTGGTTCCCGATACATACTCTCTGGCGAAATGCGCCGGTCGGAGGCGCGCGCAGCTCCCTCCTCCGCGACCTGCGCGCGTGGCTGACGCGGCCCGGTCCTTACCTGGCGCTTGGCGGGTTCCTCCTCGGCTATGCGCCGATGCTGATTGCCAACCTGCGTCCCGATAGCCCCATGTTCGCCACGGCGACGAATCGCAGTTATGCCTTTGGGCCAACCTTGTCCCTATCGAGCTATCTGGCCCGGCTGTCCGAATTCGCTCCCCGGATTGCGCGCATGATCGGGGGGGACATTACCTCTTTTGTGAGCCCGCTCCTGCCGGTGCTGCTCCTGGCGGGCCTCGCCCTCGTGGGGATGATTCTTGCGCTGCGGCGCGGGAACGGCTTGCTCGTCGCCGTTATGCTCGCCACTCTGGTGTTGATGCCGTTCCTGATCAAGGAGGGGACCGTGGGCGTCACGCGCCGGTATGCCGCCTATCTCATTCCGCTCGGGGCGGTCGCCATCGGGATTGCCGCCGATTGGCTCATCAGCCGGTTGGGGCAGTTCCAGGCCCGGGGGAGAATCTACCGGCTGGCGCCGCTGTCGGCCCTCGTGGTCATTCTGGCGCTCGCCGCCTTTCCGCTGGTTACGCTGGCCGATTACGATGCCTCGACCTGGAACGCGGGACAGACGAACCAGCAGATTTTTGCAATGAGTGTACAGGCGGAACAGGCGGGCGCGTGCGCCGGGAACCTGTTTGTGATGGATGCCGGATACGGCCGGTACAGCTTTCCCACCTATTATGTTTCGAAATCGCTGGACTATGTCCTGACGCTCGACGGGTGCAAGCATCACATGGCGTCGCGGCAGCAGATCCAGACGCGTCTCGCCGAGCGCCGGCCGACCGATTGGTTCATTGTCCTGGAATCGGACCTGCCCGCTTTTGCCGGGGCCGGGTCCCTCACGCCGGTCCTGACCATCAATCCTTATCAGGATCAAAAAGCAACCCCCTTTGTGCTCTGTGCAAGCACGACGCGCCCGCAATAGATTGCGGATTGCAGGGCGCGGAGGGGGGGGCCAGTCTGCGGAGGCAGACTTTGCCATGCGTTGCCGCGGTTTCTAACCGCCGGATGGGGAGTGTCTATTTCCGCTTTTGGGCGATTCCTCTTATAATAGTCTCTCTATGAAGCAAGAAACCGCGCTTGTGACCGGCGTGGCGGGCTTTGTGGGCTCGCACCTCGCCGAACGCCTTCTCTCTGAAGGGTTTCGCGTCGTCGGCATCGACTCGTTCACCGATTATTATCCCCGGCATCACAAGGAAGCGAACCTGGAAGGATTGCGCCGCGCGCCCGGTTTTACCCTCGTCGAGGGGGATCTGCAGGCGCTCGATCTGCCCGCCCTGCTGCGCCGCGAGGATGTGCGCTGCATCCTGCACCAGGCGGGCCAGGCCGGCGTGCGCGCCAGTTGGGGGCAGCACTTTGAGGAATATGTCACGCGCAATATCCTTGCCACGCAGGCGCTGCTGGAAGCGGCCCGCGGCCTCGACCTGACCCGGTTTGTCTTTGCCTCTTCCTCCTCGGTCTATGGCGACGCCGAGCGCCTGCCGACGAGCGAGGGGGACCTGCCTCGCCCGGTTTCGCCGTATGGCGTGACCAAGCTCGCCGCCGAGCATCTCTCCCTGTTGTACGCCAAACAGTACGGGGTGCCCGCGGTCGCGCTCCGCTATTTCACGGTCTATGGCCCGCGCCAGCGCCCCGACATGGCGTTTCGCATCTTTATCCACGCCCTGCTGCAGGATCAGCCGATCCGGCTGTTGGGGGATGGCGAGCAGACGCGCGAGTTTACGTATGTGAGCGATATTGTCGAAGCCAACCTGCTCGCGCTCAAATCGCCGGGCGCGACCGAGCGCGTGTACAACATTGGCGGCGGGGCGCGGGTGACGATGAACGCGGCGGTCCGGCTGCTGGGCGAACTGATGGAGACGACCCCGCGGATTGACTATCAGCCGCGCGCCGCGGGCGACCACCGCCACGGGGCGGCCGATATTACACGCGCCCGGCAGGAGCTGGGGTATCAGCCCGCCGTCAGCCTGGAAGAGGGTCTGCGCCGCCAGGTCGCGTGGCAGCGTGCGCCAGAGGTGGACAAGGCGTAATGTCCTCGATTGTTTTTGAAAACGTCTCCAAGCGGTTCGCCCTCCATCATGATAAAGCCCGCTCGTTTCAGGATATCCTCATCAAGCGCCTGCGCCGCCAGAATGGGAATGACGCGAACGAAGAGTTCTGGGCGCTGCGCGATGTGTCGTTCGAGATTCCGCAGGGCCAGATGGTCGGCTTTATCGGTCCGAACGGGGCTGGCAAGTCGACGGCGCTCAAGCTGATTGCGCGCATTATCGAGCCGACTGGCGGCAAGATTCGGGTCAACGGGCGCGTCAATGCGCTGATCGAATTGAGTGCGGGCTTTCACGAAGAGCTCACCGGCCGCGAGAATATCTATCTCAGCGCGGCGCTGCTCGGCATGAGCCGTCCGGATATTCAGAAACGCTTTGATGCCATCATCGACTTTTCGGGCCTGGAAAAGTTCATCGATACCCAGGTCAAGCATTACTCGTCCGGGATGCATGTGCGCCTCGGCTTTGCGATTGCCACCTGCGTCGAATCGGATGTCCTGCTGGTGGACGAAGTGCTGGCGGTGGGCGACACGAATTTTCAAAAGAAATCGTTCGAGCGCATCGCCGAGATTCGCGCCCGCGGCACGACGATTATCTATGTGTCGCACCAGTTGACCGAAGTGGAACGGAGCTGTGACCGCGCGATCCTGTTGATGGGCGGCGGGGCGGCGGCGGATGGCGAGCCGGCGAACGTCATTCGCAAATACGAAGAGCTGACGAGCCGCGACGTCAACGATAAATGGAGCGTCTACCGGGTTGAGTATGTGGACTATACCCTGCCGGCCGAGCTGACGATTGGGGTGCGGGGCGCTCTCCGCGCGACCCTCTGCAATCGTTCGGCGCAGGTGTGGCACGGCGCTAACAGCGCGCAGCGTGGCACGCGCCTGGTCTCACTTGGCTATCGCTGGGTGGACCTGCGCGGCAAGTCGCACCAGCAGCCCGGCCCGCGCACGCTCCTGCCGCATGACCTGGGCCCCGGCGAGAGTATCCAGATCGAGGGGACGGTGCTCCCGCCGCAGGAGCCGGGACTGTATGTGCTCGAGATGGATTTGATGGCGGAAGGGGTGGGCTGGGTCAGTTGGGGCGGCTGCATGGGGCCGCGGGCGCATGTCCAGGTTCTGCCGCCTGCGCCAGCGGCCGGAAATCTGCCGGTCGAGTCGGCCGGCGCAGTGGGCACCCATCGTCCGGCTTGATGCTCTATGACGCCTCGTTTCATTATCATTGGCGTTCAGCGCGGCGGCACGACTTCGCTCTATAACTATTTATCCGGCCATCCCGCCATTCGGCCCGCGTCGGTCAAAGAGGTCCACTTTTTCGACCTGCATTTTGAAAATGGGCCGGACTGGTACCGGGCGCAGTTTCCGGAGGACGCGCCCGGGAATCGGTCGGCGATCGCGGGCGAGGCTTCCCCCTATTACATTTATCACCCGCTTGCTCCCCGGCGGATTGCCGCGCTGCTCCCGGAGGTCAAGCTGCTCGTGCTCTTGCGCAACCCGATCGATCGCGCTTATTCGCAGTACAACCACGTCTTGCGGCGGGGGCTTGAATTGCTCTCCTTCGAGCAGGCGCTGGCTGGCGAGACGGAGCGGCTGGCTGGCGAGACGGAGCGGATCATCAACCAACCGGGATATCAGAGTGTGAATCATCAACGCCTCTCGTACCGGTCCCGCGGCCTCTATGCCGACCAACTGGAGGCATGGTTTCAGTTATTTCCGCGGGAGCAATTCTGGATCGAGTCGAGCGAGCTCCTTTTCCAGAATCCGGGACTGGTCCTCTCTCGCGCGCTCTCCTTTCTCGGGCTCCCGGAATGGGCGCCGGCCGAGTATCTCGTATTTAACGAAGGCCGCTATCCGCCGATGGAGGCCGCAACGCGAGCGCAGCTCGCCGACTATTTTGCCCCCCACAACCGGCAGTTGTATCAACTCCTCGGCCGGGATTTTGAGTGGGCTTGACCCTTTCGATGAACCTCATTTTGATCTCGCTGGATAGCCTGCGGGCCGATGCCCTTGGGTGTTATGGGAACCCCCGGGCGCGGACCCCGTTCCTCGACGCGCTCGCGCAGCGCGGCGCGCGGTTTCATAACACGATCGCGCAGGCGCCCTTTACGATTCCGAGCCACGCGAGCATGTTCACCGGCCTCTATCCCCACCATCATCGCCTGCGGGAACAGCACGGCCAAAAGCTGGCGTCCCACGTGCAGACCCTGTTCACGCGACTGCAAGCGGCCGGATATCGCGTCGCTTCGCTGATGAGCGCGCGGCCGTTCGGCCCCGAGCATGGATATGACGACCTGAACTGGCGGGGGAGTGTCACGCTGGAAAACCTGGCGGCCCTCGTTGAGGAGTTTCGCGGCAAGGATTTTTTCATCTTTATCCATTACTGGGATATTCATGTGCCCTACCGGGTACACCTCGCCCCGCGTAATTGGAACGAATGGCAATCGGAGCTCGCGCTCCGGCTCGAAGACCGGCTGGGCATCCAGTTCCCGAGCCGCTGGCGGGATGAGCTGCTGCCCCCCTCCGGCGACAAATGGCTCTCGCGCGTGTTCCGCGTCCGCGATCTGATGGCGACCGGGAGGCCGGAGGCGCGGGCGCAGGTGCTGGCCGGGTATGCGCGCTCGGCGACGACAGCGGACCGCTTTGTCGGACATGTGGACTACCTCTTGCGCCGCCTGGGCCTTGACCATCGGACTCTGCTCGCCGTCACCGCCGACCACGGCGAATCATTTGACGAGCATGGCGAATTGGCGGAGAATCCAGAGAATTATTTTCACGGGCACCATCTCTATGAATATCTATTGCGGGTGCCGCTGATTCTCTGCGGTCCCGGCATTCCGCCGGGGACGAGCCGGACGGCGCCGGTCCAGAGCATCGACCTGGCGCCTACCCTGTACGATTATCTGGGAACTCCCGATCCCGATTCGGTGGCCGGGACGGTGCCTATGGATGGCGTTTCGCTGCGCGGGCTGATTGAAGAGAACCGCGCGCCGCGCGATTTTACGCTGAGCGAGGTGTGGCGCGCGGACCATGACTGCCATCAGGTTGCCTATCGAACGACGCGCGACAAGCTGATTGTGAGCTTTGACCGCGCCCGGGCCGCCCTGTTCGACCTGGCGCAGGACCCGGAAGAAAAGCACGACCAGAGCGCGGTGAATCCCGGCCGCGTGCAAGAGCTCCAGGCGGGACTGGCCCAGGTCTGGCAACCGGTCGCAGATCCACGAACGGGGGAAGGGCCAAGCTTCGGGGTCACGTCGCAGATCCCCGAACGGGGGATGAGCGCGCAGGAAGAGGCCGACGTGGTCGCCCGCCTGACCGCGCTCGGGTATATCTAACCACTATGCCTGTTTGTATCACCGGCATGCACCGGTCCGGCACCTCGATGGTCGCCCGGCTTCTCAACCTCTCCGGTCTTTTTCTGGGACGGGACGAAGACCTGATTAATCCCGAGCCGGATAATCCCGAAGGCTATTGGGAAAATCGGCGCTTTGTGCAGTTGAATGACGCGCTGCTCGCCGCGTGCGGCGGCGCATGGGATTTGCCGCCCACGTTCACGCCGGGATGGGAAAAGAGCGAGCGTGTGGCGCCGCTCCGCGCGGATGCGGTTCGCCTCATCGCCGAGTTCGACGGCGCCAGCCGCTGGGGGTGGAAAGACCCTCGCACGAGCCTGACCCTCCCCTTTTGGCAAGAGCTCTGCCCGGACCTCCGCGTGGTCATCTGCGTGCGCAACCCGCTGGAGGTGGCCCGTTCGCTCTATCGGCGCGGCTATAATTCCAACATCTATAGTTTTCGCCTGTGGCAGATTTATCATGCGGCGCTGCTGGAGGCCGTTCCGCCCGAGCGCCGGATTGTCACCCATCACGAGGCGTACTTTGCCGACCCGCAGGCCGAGCTGGCGCGCGTGGCGAGTTGGCTGGGCTGGTCGCTGTCCGCCGAGACGATTGAACAGGCCTGCACGGCGGTCTCGACTTCGCTCCGGCACAATCGGCTGACCGAGGCTGAGTTGAAACAGGCCCTGGCGCCCGCCGCCTCTGGCTTGCTCACGCTTTATGCGACGCTGTGCGCCGAGGCGGGTCCTGTGTACGCGTCGCAGATCCCCGAACGTCGCAGATCCCCGAACGGGGGGGGGCAGGCTGAGGCCAGGACCGCGGTAACCGGTCAGAAAGGGCAGGCCGATTCGCATCCGCCCGTCACGGTCCCGGCGCTGCAAGTCGCAGATCCCCGAACGGGGGAGGTGATGGCCCGCCAGCAGGCGGAGCTCGACGCGCTGGCGCTGGAACAGGAACGGCTCAAGCAGGCCTACCGCGAGCTGGCGGAGTGGGCCCACCAACTCGAATCGACGGTGCGCGAGCAGGAGCGCATCCTCCGTCACCCCCTCGTCGATATGCCCCGGCGGATTCTGCGGCGGCTCAAGGGTGGCTAAGAAGGCGAGCGGCATGCACTCTACGTCTCCTCTGACGCGTTCGGGACACCCTTGGGCGCATCGCGACCGGCAATTACCGACAACCGGGGGGGATGAGAACGCGTCAATGCCGGAGATCTCGATTGTCCTGCTGACGCTGAATGCCGGCCCAGCGCTCGAACGGACGCTCGACGCGATTGCGCGGCAGCGCACCGGACGGTCGTTCGAGCTTGTGGCGATCGATTCAGGGTCCACCGATGGCACGCTCGAACTGCTCCAGCATGCCGGGGCGCGCATGGAACGGATTCCCCGCGCCGAGTTTAACTTTGGCCGCACGCGCGACCGGGGGTACGCGCTGGGGCGGGGCCAGTACCTCGTGACTCTCTCACAGGATGCCGTCCCGGCGAGCGACGAGTGGCTGGAACAGCTGGTGGCTCCCTTTGACGATTCGGCCGTCGCCGCAGTAGCCGGTGCGACGCTCCTGCCGCCGCCCCCCGCGCTCACCTTTTACTGGGAGCGTGTCGACCGCTTTTATTTTACGCGCGAGAGCCGGCGCTGGGTGGCGCGGTATCATTTCGGCTTTTCGAATATCAACTCGGCGGTGCGCAAAACGGTTTGGGAGCAGAACCGAATCGGCCCGATTGAGATGAGCGAGGACCGGCTTTTGTTCAAGACCTGGACAGCGCGCGGGCGCCGGATTGTATTTGCGCCCAATGCGGCGGTCTACCATGCGCACCTGTACGATCTGGCCGGGCTGATGCGCCGCTGTGAAAACGAAGGGCTTGGCTGTCGCCAGGTTGGCGAGCCCTATACACTGGTCGATTGTCTGGCCGACCTCGCGAACGGAACCAACTGGCGCTTACTGTTGGGCTCAATCCTGCGCGGGGCCCGGCCCAGGCTCGCCGAACTGGCCTTTCCGCTGGTCCGCCCGCTCTGGCTCTGGAAGGGGTACCGCTGGAACCGGCATTACGCCCGTTAGAACCCCACGGGGGGCTTTGCTCCACATGTCTTCGCAATGATGGACTGGGTTTTCTTTTCTTCGATCTCGTGGGATGACCAGGGGGGTGCGCATCGCCCGACGCAACTGGCGCGCGCCCTGGCGTCGCAGATCCCCGAACGTCGCAGATCCCCGAACGGGGAGGGGCAGGGCGGACACCGCGTGCTCTTTGTACAGGTGCTCCCCGCCGGTACGCCGGCGACCGAACCGGGCATCCGGGTGATCTCTCTCGATCAACTCGGGCTTGGCGAAGCGCAGGTCAGCCGCGCGTGGTACGGCGTGGAGAACCCGGCGATGGCGCCGGTCGCGGATAACCTGGCGCGCCGGCTGGCGGAATTTGAGCGAGTCGTCGTCGCAGATCCGCGAATGGGGGCAGATTCCCGAACGTCGCAGATCCCCGAACGGGGGGGGGCGGACCGCCGGGTCGCCGTCTGGACCATCCCCTTTGCGCCGTTCGTCGGTCTATTCCCTCTGCTCCGGCAAAGGGGCTATACGACGGTCTATGACTGTATTGACGATTTCTCGGGCGCGGGCGAGACGGGCTCGTACTTTGCCAGTCCCGACGCGGAAGCGTTTCTAGCAAGCGCCTGCGACCGGGTGATCGGCCTGTCTCAACCGCTTGTCGATAAATGGGAGCGGGTGCGGCGCGTGGATGCGAACGCGCCAGTCGAACTGGTTCCTGACGGAGCGGACCCGCATTTCCGGGCCAGGGGGCCGGCGCCGGATGACCTGCTGCGCGGCGAAATCACGCTGGGGTTCTGGGGGACGATTAACGATTACATGGTGGATGCCGAGGCCCTGGCGCAGGTTGCCCACGCGCGGCCGGACTGGGCGTTCAACCTCATCGGCAAGTATGACGAGGACCCGGCGCGGCCCTCCGTCGCGCACGCGCTGCGAGGACTGCCGAACGTGCGCCTCCTGGGGCATCGCCCGCACGAGACGCTGATGGATTACCTGGCGGGGCTGGATGTCTGTTTGCTCCCGTTTCCGAATAATGCGTTTAGCCGGGGACGCGACCCCATCAAGGTCTATGAATACCTGGCCGGCTATAAACCGGTCGCCGCCTTGAATACTCCCCAGCTTGCCGGTTTACCCTTTACCTTTGTGACCGGCGCGCCGGAGGAATGGATGCGGGCCATCGAGACGGCGAAGCGGACCCCGGTTGATCGCGCCGTCGTCGATCAATTTCTGGCGCGCAATTCGTGGGCGATGCGCGCTGCCCGGCTCGTTGAGATTGTTTCCCGGGTTGAGCCCTGGGGCGGGGCGGCGCAAGAGATCGGGATGCCCGGCTCGTTCCACAACCCCGGCGAGGAACCGGCGCGCATTCGGGCGTATATGGCGCACCTCGAAAAGGCGGCGGAGGAGCGACAGGCGTACGCCCGGCGATTGGAAGAGGAGCTCCGCCGGACGGATGCCTATATCAAAAAGCTTGAGCGGACGCACCCACTCCTCTGGCTCAAGCGGGTCTGGGAGATGGTGACCAGGGCGCGGTAATGGATTTTCTCTTTTTCTCGAATACCGGTTGGCGCACGATGGATGGCGCGCATCGACCGGCGCAGTTCGCCAAGGAATTGCTCCGGCGAGGGCACCGCGTCCTCTTTGTCGAACTGGAAAACTCGGCCGACAAGCCGCATACGGATGACCTGTGGGTTGTGGGACACTATGACCTGGGGATTTCCGAACGCGAGATGACCCGCGCCTGGTACGGACAAACCTACGGGCGGCTGGATGGTTGGCGCGCGGGGATTGCGCGGGTGCTGGACCAATTCGAACGGCCCGGTTCCGATGGCCGGGCGGCGATCTGGACGCTCCCCATTGCGCCGCTCGCCGAGTTAGCCGAAATGCTCAAGGCCCGCGGGTATTACCTGGTCTATGACTGCCTGGACGATTTCGAGGGACTGGACCAGGCCGGTTATCATCTCTATTACCCGCAGGTCGAAGATTACCTCGTCACCCAGTCCGACCTGGTCGCGGTGCTCTCGACGACCCTGCTGGAGAAATTTCAGCCCCGGACCGACCGGATCACACTGATACGCGATGGCGTCAGGCTGACCGATTTCGCCAACATCCCGGTTCATCCGCAGGACCCCGCCCGCCTGCGATTGGGGTTCTGGGGCACGGTCACCCATTTCATGCTCGATATCCCACTGCTCGAGTATGTCGCCCGGGCGCGCCCGCAGTGGCAAATCGATCTGATCGGCCCGTATGATGCGGACCCGCTCGCGCCGCCGGTTGCGCCGCGCTTGCAAGTCTATCCCAATATTCGCTTGCTGGGACGCCAGCCCCATGCCGAGTTGGCCCGGCATCTGGGAACGTTCGATGTCTGCCTGCTCCCTTCGCCCGCCGACCGTTTCAATCGCGGCCGCGACCCGGTCAAGTTGTACGAATATCTTGCCGGCTATCGTCCGGTTGTCGTGACGAATCTGCCACAACTGCAATGGATGCCCTACGTCTATCTGGCGCGCGACCCCGCCGAGTTCGTGGCGCGAATCGAGGAGGCGGCCGCGACGCCGGTAGACCATGCGGTGATTGACCGGTTTCTCGCCGAGCAGACCTGGGCCTGCCGCATCGATGCCCTGCTCGGGGCCATTGCGCAGACCCCGCGCCGCGCGTCGATCGCGCCGTTCGTTCCGCCGCCTGCCAAAGACTCGCTGGCCGCCGCGCAGGCGTACATTGCGCACCTGGAGCTCTTGCTCGACGAACGGACACAGTTGATCGCCCGGATGCGCGAGGCGATGGCTGCGGCGGGCATTCGCCCCGCCCTGCGCCGCGGGATTGACCGCATTCGGAAGCTGATTTCATGAACATTCTGCATGCCAGCCCGCGCTATTTGCCGGCAATTGGTGGCGCGGAAAAGCACCTGCACGAATTCTCGCGACGTCTGGTCGCCGAAGGGCATCGCGTGCAGGTGGTGACCACGAATGCGCTCGACGCCGATTCGTTCTGGAACCCCACGCGCCGTCACATCGCGTCGCGCCAGGACGTGATCGACGGCGTCGAGGTCCTGCGCCTGCCGCTTCACTATTTTCCCGTTTCCACCCTGGCCTATCGCGGCATCCGGCGCGGCCTCTCGATCCTGTCGGAGGTAGGCGCGCCGCTTACATTGTTAAACCGCATTGCTTCGAATGCCCCGAATATCCCTGACCTTGAGCGCACACTGCAAACTGACGCCTCCGCCTATGACCTGATCGCCGGGATGAACATTGCCTATGAAAGCGCGCTGATTCCCGCCTGGGCGCTCGCAGAACGGGACCGGCGCCCCTGGGTCATCTTTCCCCTCACCCATCTTGGCGACTCGGCGGACGAGGCGCGCATTCGCAAATTCTATACCATGCGCCACCAACTGGCGTTGGTCCGCG
The DNA here is from genome assembly GCA_049694275.1 of Anaerolineae bacterium. Lineage (GTDB taxonomy): Bacteria > Chloroflexota > Anaerolineae > UBA4142 > SHND01 > JBAVQS01. The sequence continues at coordinate 15,775 of JBAVQS010000303.1, forward strand.
CCGCCGCCGCCGTTTTCACCCAGACCCGAAGCGAGAGCCAATTCTTTTGCAAGGTAGGAATCGACCCCAAGCGGTTGATCCGGCTCGGACCCGGGGTGAATCCTGACGAACTACGCGGCGGGAATGCGGCGCGCGCGCGGGCACGCTGGAAGTTGCCGGGGCCGGTCGTCCTCTTTATCGGCGCACTGTCGGCGGACAAGGGGGCGCTCGCGCTCTTGCAAGCGATGGGCCGGTTGTGGACGCAGGGCGACCGCGCGAGCACGCTGGTGATGGTAGGCGCCGAACCGGACGAATGGCGGGATGCCTTTTCCAAGGAACCGCGCGAGATACAGGCACGGGTCCGCATGCCGGGCGTGATTTCCGATGCGGACAAGAATGATCTGCTCGCCGCCTGTAATGTCCTCGTGCTTCCCTCGCGCGTCGATTCGTTTGGAATTGTCCTGCTCGAAGCGTGGCTCTACGACAAGCCGGTGATTGGAGCGGCTGCGGGTGGCCTTCCCGATGTCATCGCCGGCGAGCAGGATGGACTGTTGACGCCGTTTGGCGATGCCCCGGCGCTGGCCAAGGCGATTCAACGGCTCCTCCAGGACCCGGCCACGGCGGCCCAGATGGGACGCAAGGGGTGCAACAAGGTTCTGGC
>JBAVQS010000304.1:0-14611 GCA_049694275.1 Anaerolineae bacterium
TCGAAACGACTTGCATGGGAAAGCGGGCGTCGATCTCATCGGGTGCGATGCGCAGGGTGCGCGCAATGGTATCCAGATCGCATGTTTCACCGAAGGTGGGCGGAATCTGGCGCATCCAGAGGACATCTGCCTGTGCCTCCTTGTAGGTAAAGGTGACCGGAATCTGTCCTACCTCGAGATTGAGCGCGACGCGCTCGACCGGCTGTCCAATGATTTCGCGCTGAATGAGAAACGCGGTGCCGAGGGTCGGATGACCGGCAAACGGCATCTCGGTCTCGACGGTAAAGATGCGGACGTCATAGCCGCCATTGCGCGGTTGGTCCGAGAGGATGAACGTGGTTTCAGAAAAGTGCATCTCGCGCGCAATCTGCTGCATCTCGTCGGTCGAGAGGTCGGCCGCGTCCCGTACGACGGCAAGCTGGTTACCCGCATATTTCGATTCGGCGAATACGTCGAGGATGTAAAATGTCTTGTTCATGATTGGACCTCACTCATATAAGCCCTAATGACTTGAGTCCGCTTCCGGTCAGGCTGACGACGGTCAGCCCTTGCAAGCCCTCCATCTTGTCGAGCGCTGCCACTGCGGTCGCACTCGTCGGCTCGATGAGAATGCCCTGGTGCGCCAGCGCGGTTTGGGCCGCACGAATCTCCTCTTCGCTCACGGCGATCACCGCCCCGCCGGTCTCACGCACGGCGTGCAGGATCTCGACCCCTCGCACCGGACGGCGGATCGCAATCCCTTCGGCGATGGTGCGGTTCGGCGCGACCGGCGCAGGTTCCGTGCTTCCGTTGGCAAACGCGACGGCGAGGGGCGAGAGGTTGGCCGCCTGTGCGGCAAAGAGGCGCGGCATTTTATCAATGTGCCCGCGCGCCTGCAACTTTTGGAATCCACGATAGAGCCCGATGAAATGGGTTCCGTGCCCGACGGGCAGGATGATGTTGTCGGGCGCCTGTTCAAGTTGTTCCCACAGCTCCCACGCCGTCGTCTGCATCCCGAACAGGGCAAACGGATTGTAATAGTGGGAGGCGTAATAGGCGCCGCCCGCCACGACCGCATCTTCTGCCGCCTTGCCGGCATTCTCGCGCGGTCCCTCAACCGATACCAGCTCGGCGCCGTACGCCTGGGTCTGCAAGATCTTGTTCGAGGTGGTATGCGCCGGCACAAAGATTTGTGCATGCAGGCCGGCGCGGGCCGCATAGGCCGCGAGCGAAGCGGCGGCATTCCCTGAAGAGTCTTCGACGATTCGGTCGATGCCCAACGCCTTGAGGGCGCTCACCATCACCGTCGAGCCGCGATCTTTGAATGATCCGCTCGGATTGAGGAACTCGAGCTTGCCAAGCGCCGCGCGCTCGTGTACTTGGATGGGAACGAGTGGCGTCCATCCTTCACCTAGCGTCACCGGCCCGGCATCTTCTGGCAGCGGCAGCAGTTGGCGATAGCGCCATAACGAAGCGATGCTCCGATCGATCCGCGCCGGATCAAACTCGGGCGTCCCCTTGATCTCTAGGTGGCCGCCGCAGCGGATGCACACCCATTCAAACGTATGGAGAGGATATTCCGCGCCGCAGCGCGGGCAATCAATCAAGAGCGACATGGCCGGCCGCTAGCCCCGTCGGTGTCGCGCCCCGTGTCCAAATGCTTTTTGCGGCTCGGCCCGGCGCGTGTGGGCTGCGCGGATGGAATCGCCCAGCCATTCACGCAGCATGCCGGTCAAATGATCGAACCGGTGTTCGCTATTGGTTTCGAGCAACAGTTCCCGTTTGTCCAGCGTCACAGTCCCCAGAATCAGCTTGCCAATCTCATTTTCGATGAGCGGCTGGTAGGGGATCGCCCAGGTCGCGTGATCGCCGTTGCTCTCGATGGGCAGCAGGCTTTCGTTCGCTTCCAGGCTCTCGCGGATGCCGGCAAAATCCGAGTGGGTGAATGTGCGCTCCAGGAGAATGACCGGGCTATAGCTTTGCTGGTCAGAGTCGAATGTGACAAAGGTCCAATCATCCTCACGCCGGTGGCATCGCCCGAAGTGGCGCTTGCTGCCGCACCAGCAGGGGTCGGTCGCGCGCAGTCGTTTAAAAAAGATCATCGAGGTCTTGCGTCCGTTCGCCGTGTCGCCCCGGCCGCGTTTGCGCGATGGCGCGAGCGGCGGCTGCCAGTAATACTCGACGATGATCACGCCCTGGTCGGGCGTTGCTTCCAGAAAGGATTCAAAATTGGGAATCATGGTTATTCTAACCTGATCTCACCGCTTTTCCCGCCCGCCTTGTAGACGAGCCGGATGTTGTTGATGCGGACGCCGCGATCGACCGCTTTGACCATATCATAGATGGTGAGGGCCGCGTTGCTCACCGCTACCAGCGCTTCCATCTCGACGCCGGTCTTGCCGACGTTCTTGGCGGTTGCCGTGATGCCCACTCGCGCCGGTTCGGTCTCATTCCCGCTGGCGAGGGTTTCAAATTGGACCGCCACGTCGGTCAGGAGCAGGGGATGGCACATCGGAATAAGCTCGTGGGTCTTTTTGGCGGCCATAATCCCCGCCACCTGCGCCACCGTAAAGACATCCCCTTTGGGTATCCCGCCGGATTGGATGAGGGCGAGGGTTTCCGGTTTCATCTGCACCTCGCCGCGCGCAATGGCGGTCCGTTCGGTATCCGCCTTGCCGCCGACATCTACCATCCGGGCGCGCCCGCTGGCATCGATGTGTGAAAGCGCCATGACAGGATTATAACATAGCCGCGTACTAGATGAAAAAGCACATTGTCGTTGCCAACCGGTGCAGAAATGATATAATGCCCTTGTCACGCGTCGTGTTCCTGCCGAACTTGCAGTTGGTCAGGGTGACGCATGCAGAGGTAAAAACTATGGCCGATTTGAGTATTACGCAGGAAGCGCCGGGGCGTCTGGTCCTGTGCAAGAGGCTGGCGCAGCGGTTGGGTAGCCTGGTGATTGGGCTCGGACTGGCAGGTGTGCTCCTTTATATGGTCGGTTCGCTGTTTTCCGATTCGGGATCGGGCGAGAACATCATCGTCTTTTTGCTCTTTCTCGGATTTACCACCTGGCGCTCCCTGTCGTCGGCCCTGGTTTCGACGAGCGCGGTCATTGACAGCGCCGAGCGCCGCGTGACCTTGACAACTGATTTCCTGGGAGCGCCGCTTCGCCGTGTCGATGTGGCGTTCGATCGCATCGTTCGTGTCCTCGTGACTTCACGAACGCCGGTGATTGCCAATCGGACGGGAAGCCGCGCGGTGTGGCGCGTGGCGCTCGAAACCAGGGATACTCCCCTCCTCTATATCAATTCGAATGGGGCCTATCCCGAGATGGTCGACCTGGGCGGCAAGGTTGCCGGGCGCATTGGCCTCCCGCTCTCAGACGAGCTCAAACAGTTGAGCAGTCCGGACAGCCAACCGACGACGCCGAGCCCGATTCAGGATTTTAGCGGCGGGGGGAGCCCGAGCTATGCGCCTCCGGTTGCCTCACCCATGCCGTTGGGCCGGCGCGTGCCGGCGCCCGCGAGGTCGTCCACCGCCAATCAGCCTCCTGCCAATACACTCATCATCAATTCAGGTACGCCGGATGCCGGATACCCCGCGTCGGATGTCCCCGAGCCGGCATCCTATATCCCTGCGCCGGTGATGAACGTCGGAGATGCAGGCGCTACTTATCTCCCCTCGTTGCCTGCTCTCGGCGCGATGGGGGATGCGGGCGCGATGTCCATGCCGGCGATGGCGCCGTTGGACCTATCCGGCTCTTTTAGCCAAGCGGCAACGCTCTCAATGCCGCCGCTGGGGTCTGGTTTTGACACGGGGCCATCGTTTAGCATGCCGCCGCTGGGCGGAACGGCGAGCGGCCAGGGGATGGGGACGGCCTCCTACTCGCAGCCCGCACTCGGTATGCCCGATCAGGCGCCGTTAGGCACGATCACATCGGTTTCGAGCGCGGTCCCCGCTGCGGCGTCGGTCGCAGCGCCAGAACCGGCCGCGCCCCCGGCGCAGAGTTGGGTGCGCCCGCGCACGTACGATGAACTGCAAAAGGCGATTGCCGACGATCCGAACGATGCGCAGGCTTACTATCAACTAGCGCGGTCGTGGCATGCCCGCGGCGGGTATAACGAGGCGCTCGCCGCCTACCAGCAGGCGGTACACCTTGATCCGACGAGCGCGCCGGCGCAAAATGACCTGGGTGTGCTCTATCTGCAGCGCGGCAAGTATGGCGAGGCCGAAGTGGCCTTCCGGCGCGCCAGTGGGCTTGATCCCTTTTTTGTGGTCGGGCACTATAACCTGGGGATGTTGCTGGCGCGCACGCGGCGCAGCGGCGAGGCGCGCCAGGCGTTCATGCGCGGCCTGCAGAGCGCGGCGACCGACGCCGAGCAGCGGCTCTTTGAAAACGCCCAAAAAGGTATTTTCGTCAATCCCATTCTTAGCCCGTAATGAGGCGCCATGAAATTTTCCAAACTTGTCGAATACCTGGCACAGCTAGAGGCGACCCCCAAGCGTCTCGAAATGACGCGTATCCTGGGCGACCTGTTTCAAAACGCCGATGCGCAAGAGATGGCGCCGATTGTCTATTTGACGCAAGAGCGCCTCGGGCCGAACTTTGAGGGCGTCGAGTTTGGCATCGGCGAGGCGCTGGCTGCCGCGGCGTTGGCGCAGGCGACCGGCAAAGAGCGCGGCGAGATTCGCGAGCTCTATAAAGCCAAAGGGGATTACGGCGACGCGGCCGAAACGCTCTTGCCCAAGCGCAGCAAGGGGCTGGACGTGATCACCGTCTATAACTATCTCAAGGAGATTGCGACGACGAGCGGCGAAGGGACGGTGGAGAAAAAGGTGACGCTCCTGGCGGAACTGCTCGCCAAGATGAGCAGCCGCGAGGGTCGCTACTTGCTGCGCATCCCGATGGGGCGCCTTCGCCTCGGCGTCGGTGATGTGACGGTTCTCGACGGGCTCTCCTGGTCCGCCACCGGTGACAAGTCGCTGCGCCCCCAGTTGGAGCGCGCGTACAACCTGACCTCGGATCTCGGCCTCGTCGCCAGTACCTTCAAGGCCGGGGGCGTCGAGGGGCTGCAAAAGATCGCGGTCTCGCTGGGGCATCCGATTCGGATGGAGCTGGCCGAACGCGCCAAGAGCGCGCAAGAGATTATCGAGCGGATGGAGGGCGAGTGCGCGCTCGAACCCAAGATCGACGGCTTTCGCTGCCAGTGCCACAAGGATGGCAAGACGGTTCGTATCTTTTCGCGCAACCTGGAAGAGACGACGAACATGTTCCCCGACATTCGGGATGCGGTGGTTGCGCAGGTCAAGGCTAAAACCGCGATCCTGGAAGGGGAGGCAATCGGGTATGACCCCGAGACGGGCGAGTTCAAGCCGTTCCAGGTGACGGTGCAGCGCAAGCGCAAACACGGAATTGACGAGTTCAGCAAGGATGTCCCGCTGCGCCTGATGGCGTTCGACCTCCTTTATCTCAACGGCAAGGATTTCACAGGGGAGACCTACGAGACGCGCCACAATACGCTCAAAAAGCTGATCCAGGAGGGCACGGGCATTGCGGTTATCGAGCAGCGCCTCACCGACCAGCCCAAAGTGGTGGACGAGTTTTTTATGGAAAAGATCGAGGCCGGGCTGGAAGGGATTGTCGCCAAGCGGCTCGACTCGACGTACCAGGCGGGGGCGCGCAACTTTGACTGGATCAAGTTCAAACGCGCGTACCAGTCGCACTTGCGCGATACGGTGGATGTCGTCGTCGTCGGCTATCTGCTCGGGCGCGGCCAGCGGGCGCGGTTCGGGATCGGCGCGCTCCTCGGCGCGGTCTATGACAAAAAGAACGATCGCTTTCGCACGATCGGCAAGGTGGGCACGGGCCTGAGCGATCTGGAATGGCCGGCTATGAAAAAGATGCTGGACGATCATTGCAAAACGCCCCACCAGCCGGCGCGCGTCGATGCGCTCATGATTCCGGATGTGTGGTGTGAGCCCAAATATGTGGTCGAGGTGCAAGCGGATGAGATCACGCGCAGTCCGATCCACACCGCGGGGCGTGAGGGCGACGAGCCGGGCTATGCGCTCCGTTTCCCGCGCATCCTGAATTTCGTGCGGGAGGACAAGAACCCGGAAGACGCGACCACCGAACAGGAAATCCTCGACATGTTTGCCAAACAGGGCAAAGCCAAGACCGCGGACTAGCCTCTCGACAGAACCCGATTCTCATTATGGCAAAGGTTGACGTTTCTCTCACGCGCGCCACGCGCCTCTTGACCCCCGGACCGGTCACGCTCCTGACCGCACAGTACAAGGGCAAAAAGAATGTGATGGCGGCCGGCTGGGCGATGCCGATTTCGTCGAATCCGCCGATGGTGGCCGTCGCTGTCCATCCCGGTCGCTATACTTATGGCTTGATCGAAAAGAGCGGAGATTTCGCCCTCAACATCCCCGCTCGCCCGCTGGCCGAAAAGGTGAAAAAGGCCGGGGACCTTTCTGGCGCGGATGTGGACAAGTTCCTCCAACTGGGGCTGACCCCCTACGAGGGCAAGCAGGTGACCGCCCCGCTGATTGCCGAATGTGTGGGGCATCTCGAATGCGGAGTGGTCGAACGCGTGCCGGGGGGCGATCATGTGCTCTTTCTTGCCCAGGTCGTCGCCGCATCTGCGGAAGAGACGGCGTTCGATGGCGAGAAATGGACGCTGGTCGACGAAGAGGTCAAGCCGCTGCACCATCTCGGCGGCAGCGTCTATGCTATCCTGGAGGCCCCGCTCGTCATCTCGTAAGAGCCACCACTAGTGTCATTTCGAGGTGTCTTTTGCCGAGAAATCTCGCTAGCGCAAGACGAGATTTTCCCAAAGGGACCTAATCGGCTCACTCCGTTCGAAATGGCATTTGTAGCGTTCAAAACAACTGTATAGCTTGAGAAATGGCATGCGTAGCAAGAGTGACAGGAGATGTTATGACGATCACGATTCCCGAAGGCAAGCACGATTTATTGTCCCGCGAGAAAAAGGCCTTTGCCAATCTGGCGCTGGTCCTTTCGGACGGCTCGCCCCAGGTTACGCCGATCTGGTTTGACTGGGATGGCGAGCATATTATCATCAACACGGCGCGCGGGCGGGTCAAGGACAAGGTCCTCAAAAAGCATCCGCGGGTCGCGCTGGATATTATCGACCCGGAGAACCCCTACCACTACCTGCTCATTCGCGGGCGGGTGACCGATGAGACCGAAGAGGGGGGATACGAGCAGATTTCCAGCCTGAACGTAAAGTATCACGGGAATCCGAATTACCCCAGGCATCCCGGCGAGGTGCGCGTGACGTACCGAATTACGCCGGACCGTATTTTCTAGAAACAATGTGGGGCGACCGGCCGGTCGCCCCACATTCACTTTTACCGCTCTCCGATTGTTACAGAGAGTTCCTTGATCTCGCCGCCGCGGATGACCCGAGCCTGGACCTGTTGCCCCGGCCTGGCCGTTCCGAGCCAGCGATGCAGCTCGCGCACGCGGGCGATGGTCTCATCCCCCAGGCCGACCAGAATATCGCCGGGGAAGAATCCACCCTTTTCCGCCGCGCTCCCCGCTTCGACCGTCAGGACCATCAAGGCGGTCTCTTGCTTGAGCGCCAGTTTCTCGCCCAGCGCTTGCGCCAGCGGAATCTTTTGCACGCCGATGCCGAGAAAGCCGTGCTTGATGCGTCCCTCCTTGAGCAGCTCGGCGGCCACCCGCGCGATCGTCTCGCTCGGGATGGCGATGCGCATACGCTGTCCGGGGCCGGAGGTGTTCATCCCGACCACGCGCCCGCTCGCATCGGCCAGCGGGCCGCCCGAGAACCCGGGATAGAGGGTCAGCTCGGCGTTGACGAGCCCCTCGCGGAACTGTTCGCCCCAGCGCTGGCCCGCGTCAAACTGGCCGATCGAGCTCACGATCCCCGCGCTCGCCACCGTATCGCCCCACGGACGGGCGACGGCGATGACCAGATGCCCGGCCTTGAGGGTCTGCGGCCCGGCAATGTCGGCGGCGACCGGGGTGGCGCCCTTGACGCGGAGCACCGCCAGGTCCGTGTTCGGATCACGGCCGGCCAGCTCGGCGTCGTACGTGCCCCCCTCCAGCTCGACGCGGATATTCTCTTCACGCTCGATTACATGGTCCGCCGTCACAATGACGCCGTCCGCCGACCAGACGATGCCGGCGCCCGGCACGCCGTTCCGCGCATCCACGCGGGCGGTCGAGTGCGCGACTTTGGCGACGGTCGCCGCCAGTTGATCGGAATATGCCTGTAAAGAATCTAATGCCATGATTGTCCTCCTCACTCATCCCACAATTGTCATTTCGACTGAAAGGAGCCGTATAGGTCCCCTTTGGGGAAAATCTCTTTCTCTCCGCCCTGTCATTTCGAACCCGCGCTTATGCGGGTGAGAAATCTCTCCCCATCACGATTGACTTGAGGATACCACAAGGCGCGCTCTGTGCCATCGCTCGCACGGCTAGTTTGCGCGGCTAGTCATTCGAGTAGGGGGGAGTAGTGGAAGGTGGGGAGTGGACAGTGGTCAGCAGTCAGCGGTCCTTTGTCGTTTGTCATTTCGCTCTTCTGACCACTAACCACTGACCATGATCCACTGTTAGAGGCTCACCAGCCCCTTTTGCAGGGCAAGTGTCACCGCTTCGGTGCGGTTGGCCGCGCCCAGTTTGCCGAGGATGGCGCGGATGTGGAACTTGACGGTGTGCTCGGTGATGAACAACTGGGCGGCGATCTGTTTGTTCGCCAGCCCGCGCACGATGAGCCGGAGGACCTCCAGCTCGCGCTCGCTCAGCGGCTCGATCAGGTCGGCGTCCCGTTCGTCGTTATCCGCCAGGGAGGAGACCCCATCCGGGGCGCGGCGCAGCCGCCCGGCCTGCAGCGCGTTCAATAGGGACGAGGCGACGCCGGGATGGAGCACGTACAGTCCCTGCCCGGCCGCCCGCACCGCCGCGATCATCTCTTGCGGCGATGCCTCGCGGAGGAGATAGCCGCGCACGCCGAGACCGAGCGCCTGGGTGACGCGCCGGTCATCGGGCGTATCGCCGACGACGAGCTGGGCGACTGCCGGGGCCATCTGCGCCAGGTCGCGCACGAACCCCCAGCCCTCGCGCTCCAGCACATCCACGTCGAGCAGGACGACATCCGGCGGGTCCTGCACCAGCGCCCGCACGAGCGTCCCCGAATCCACCAGCGCCGGCGCAGTCACCACGAAATCCTTTTCGGAGACGAGCAGCCCGCGCAGCCCCTCGCGGATGAGCGGCAGCCGTGCGACAATCCAGACCTTGATCATGCGGAAATCGTATCAGAAGCAGAGGGGGCTGTCAAACGATATAGTGGACAGTGGTCAGTGGTCAGTTGGCCGAGCGCGTGGTTACGCGGGGGTAGGGGCGAGCCGGTGGTTCGCCTTATGCGGTTCGTATTTGCCGATGTGGGGCGAGCGACCCGTTCGCCCCTACGCGCCCAATTGTTTTATCAGTTTCTCCGCCTTTTCATACGCGACCTTGTAATAGTGCGGCGGGCCGTCGCACCACGCGCGCTCCTTCGCCCGCGTCGCATGGTCCCGCGCGGCGGCGAGCGCCTGCCTCCGCTCGCGGGAGGCGGGGGGATGACTTGCCGCCTGGGTCTGCCACCACTCGGCCAAGAGATTATGGGCATCTGCTTGATCCAGGCGGTACTCACAACGCTCGGCAATTTCGAGTGCTTGGTTAGCACTGTCTTGCGCTTCCTGCATCAAGGGGGCTCTGTCCGAAGCTTTTTCGGTTGTCGCTTCCATGAGCTTTAGCCGCGCCAATTCGAGCCATGTGGGAGACTCTAAATCCACTAAATATCTTTGGCGGCTCAATTCCAGGACCTTGCGCAGCTTGAGCTCGGCAGAAGCCATTTCTGTACGCCTTGAGGCGATAACTGCTTCATTGAACAGGCCCATTGCCCGTTCTCGTAGGTAGTGGCCCCGGGTTGCAAGTTCTTGCGCCTTGCGGGCTGCCTCTGCCGCCTGATCCAACATCCCCTGAGATTTCCAAATCAGTGACCGATATATCCAGACTCGACTCAGCCCATGCAGAAATGCATCCTCTCCATGTCGCATATAAGCTTGCTCTGCAATTTCCAATTGTTCCAGCGCCATATTCCAAATTCCACATATGGCTAGGATGTGCCCATAATTGCGGTGGGAAATGCCGCGCCAATTTGCCTCGTCAAGCACGTCGAAAATCCGGATTGCCTCTTGGCTACTTTCCCAAGCTCGTTTGAGGGAGCCCAACTTGCGACTAATGGATGCATGTTCCACGAGTACTGCACCTACATCGCCGGGGTTGGCTGATTTGCGACTTGCAGCCAAGGCTTTGTCGCTACAATCGACAGCAAGCCGCATCTGTCCTGTGCGCTCATAATCCATACCAAGATATAAGAATACCCAAGTACGTGCTTGAGGATCCACTAACTGGGTCAAGCTGGTTGGCTCACTCAGATCGTTCAGCAACTTGATATCCTCTTGATAGGCCAATAGATGATAGTAAAGCGGACTGCGCAGCCTGTCGTTATACAGACTCCATGCTTCTGCCACTCTTCCCGAGCGAACAGTGTGATGGTAGAGTTCGATGGTGGGAAGGACCTCGTCGATTGATTGGACGCTCGCTATTTCTGGTTTAGGCACCTTGGCAAAATAGTCGCGCAGGCGGGTGTGGACGCCGGGCTTGTCGGTCAGGCGGTCATAGGCATAGTGCCGGACGATGGGGTGCAGGTCGTAGCGGTTGGTGCCCAGGTCGCGTTGGAGCAGACCGCGCGCTTGCAGGTCGTCGAGCGCCCCATCGAATCGCGCTTCCTGTCCCAACTCGTTGAATACTGCCACCGCTTCATAGTCCATCGGGCTGCGGAAAGCGGCGAGGCGCGAGAGGAGGGTGCGCTCCTGTTCGGGCAGGGCGTCGTAGGACTGCTGCAGGACGTGGTGCTGGCGCTGGACGAGGTCGCTGTAGACGTCGTGGCGGGGCGCGGCGGCAATATCGCCCGGCTGTTTCCGGTCACGGGCGATCAAGCCTGAGAGGAGACGGAGGCTCAGGGGATGGTTGCCGTATTGGGCGGCGGCGTGCGCCAGTTCCGCATCCGTGCCTTTCTTGACGCCTTGGGCGCGCAGGAATGCAGTGGCATCCTCCGAGGCGAGCGCGGTCAGATCCCAACGGTGCACGCCCCAGAGCGGATAGCCGCCCCGGTCCTCCAGGTCGCGGACCATAAGGCGGGTGGTGATGAGCACCTGGGCGCGTGTGACCCCTGTGGTGATGGTCTGGAGCCAGCGCGCGGCGAGCGGGTCCACGCAGGCGCGGGCATCATTCGATGGGTCGGTCTCGTCGTCCGGTTGGTAGGGTGCGTCGAGGCGCGCATAGGCGCGGATCTGGCGCTCGAACCCATCGAGGACGAACAGGATGCGCCTGGTTTGGAGGAGGTGGACCAGGGCCAGGGCGCGGTCGTAAGATGTGGGCAGGCGCTTGGCATCAATCTCCTGCCCGCTCACATAGCGCAGCGCCTCGTCAATAAATTTCGTGAAGGAGGCGTCGCGTTCATAGAATGACCACCACATCACGCCGTCCAGCGCCCCGCGAATGAATGGCGGGCTGGCATGGGAAACGCGCTGCAAGCGCGTTGAGGGGGATGGCCCGGATGGTTCGCCCACTGAGTCTTTCAACACGTCGTTCTGGAGCCAGTACCACGAGAGCGCGGATTTGCCCATGCCGCCCATGGCGACGAGCGCACAGATGGGATAACGCGCATCTTTGAGCCACGCGGAAAGCGCTTGGCGCTCCTGAACGCGGCCGGTAAAGTTGGCCTGGAGGGGGTAGGGGTGGACGAGGTTGGGTGGGAGAGTCGGATGGTCGGGTGGTGGGGTAGTCGGATGGTCGGGCGGTTGGATGGGCGGTGGCGCGGATTGGATGGTGACCGGGCCGTAGAATACGTACTGGTCGTGACCAGTGAGGTTGCTTCCCTGTACGCGCGGCGCGTCGGTGAGATTGATGCCGCCTTCTTGATTGTGTGTGTCGATATTGTTGCCTGGCGCCGGGGGCGAGAGGCGGGGGGCGAGGGGCGCTTGGCCGTTGGTGGTCATCGGACGGTTGTCGGCGGTCGACGATTGGCTATCTGCGGTCGTTCCCCTGATGGCGGCGATGACGCGCTGGACTTCATCCTCCGGTTGTTCCGTGTCGGTAAAGTCGGCATAGGTGATGATACGGATGCGGCCCGGCAGTTGGCAGGGGGTGAGCAGGAGGGGGAGCATCCGGCGCTGGGTTTCATTCATGTCCTGGGTCTGGGCAAGAAGTGATTCGAAATCCGTCCACTGGCTTTTGACCCAGCTTGGCGAAAGAACGAGAAGGGTTCGGGCGCTACGTTCGACCGAATGCTCGATGTTGACGAGGGTGGGGACGCCAATGTCGAAATCGCGATAGTCGATGCACACCTTGCACCCGGCTTGTTCGAGGCGCGGGAGGAGCCAACCGCGGACCCATTCGCGGTCATGGTGACTATAGCTGATAAAGGCATCGTAAGATGATTGCATGGTGAGAGTATCAGGGAATGGAATTCCCCGTCTGAACATGAAAGGTCGCCTCAGCGACCGAAAATGAGTTCGCCAACGAAGTCTTGAAAATCCGCGGGCTCAACAATGGCTGCGCCGAGCAAAAAGCCAGCCGCCTTTTTTCGCAAGCCCCGCTTTTTTCAGCCAGAGAGTTTCCAATCTCTGGCCGCGCTGGCCGCCGGCGCTGGCCGCCGCCGATGAGCCGCGTTCCCAATCATTCATTCGATGGCCTGCCGGCGTAGCGCCAGCAGCAGTCGCTCATAGCCATTCGGCTCGTACAGATTGACCGGCGCAAGGTGGTCGAGGCGCTCCGGCAGATCGCACGGTTCGAGCTTGACCGGAATGAGAAAGATGGCGTCTTCGGGTTGCTCGTCCGCCACGTCGAGCGCATACTTGATCTCTTTGTGAACGCGGCCCGCCTTGTTCACGGCGTTCTGCGAGAGGCAGACGAGCACGACATCGGAGGCCCGAACCGCGCGTGAAATCTCGCGCTCGGCCTGCTGACCCGGCAGGATGCTTTCCGTATCCAGCCAGGGGTCAAACCCACCGGCGCGCAAACGGCGATAGAGGTCGCTTGCGGCGGGCGCGTCGCCGGCGGCGTGAGAAATCAAGACACGCAGCGGCGTTCCGGCGGGTCCGCGCCTTGAATATAGGTGTGTCTCTGCGGGGCGGCTTGCTGTTTCCTCCTGGTTCTTGCTCGCCGTCGGACGTTCAACCCCTCCCTGGTAGATGTTGACGTTTCCGTGAATCTCGTATTGGTCGCGGCCGGTGATGGTATTGCCGCTGAATTGGCCGCCAGTGATGTTCACGCCGCCGCTCTGGTTGTCTGTCTTGATGCTGTTTAGAGAGGCGGGGGGCGAGGACGGAGTGGCGAGGGGCCGTGGTCCATCGTCGCTTGTCCGTCGTCCGTCGTTCGTCGTCGTCCGTCCATCTGCCGTCGGCGTTTGCTTGATCGCGCTGATCACGCGCTTGATCTCGGCGTCCCATCTTTTCGAGTCGCGGAAATCGGCCCAGGTCAGGATGCCGAGGCGGCGCGGGGGTTCGCACTGGACGAGCATCAGGGGCAGGATGCGGCGGCGAATGCCCGCGGGATCAGAGGTTTGCGCGAGCAGGGACTCGAACGCGGTCCACTCGCTCTTAACCCAGTTGGGGGTGAGGACGACGAGGGTCTTTACGCTCCGCGCAACGGCCTCGTCAATATTGTCGAGAGTGGGCACGCCGATGTCGAAATCGCGGAAATCGATGCAGACCTGGATGCCCGCGCTTTCGAGGCGGGGCAGCAACCAGTTCTCGACCCAATCGCGTTCCAGGCTGCTGTAGCTAACAAAGGCATCGTATTGTGGTTCCATAAGAGCCAGTCCTAGGGGAGAATTTGCGTGTGGATTTATTGCCCCCATTTTCCGCCGAGTGGGGCAGTGTGTCAACTCTGCTCATAAATCCAAAAGTCTCGCGGATGACGTATAGTGAGTACCGGGAGATTTATGCGTGTGTCGCACAAAGGGGGAAAGATGATGAGACGAGCCTTACTGGTCGCGTTTTTGGTGGTCGTTCTCTCGCTGGGGATTGTGGCGATTGCGGGGGCGGCCACGATTCAGGGGGCGAGTCCGAGCGCCGGTCTGTCGCTGCAACCTGCGGCTGACAGCGCGGCGGCCTGGGTAAGCGGGTTTGCGCCTGCTGCCCCTGTCGATTATGCTCCCGTCCACGACGGGTATCACTGTGACCATGCCGGAGATTCGGCAGTAGATTCGACGGCAGGCTACTGAGAACGTCGCCCGCCGATGTCTGTGTGAATGAGCGAACCCCGCCTCATACGAGGCGGGGTTCATTGTTATTGCCTATACGCCCGCCGAGGGACTCGAACCCCCAACCTTTTCCTTAGGACGGAACTGCTCTATCCGTTTGAGCTAGGCGGGCATCAATTGCACAGGCATTGTACGCCAACCCCCGCGCGTGTCAAATTGGTTTTGCCTGTAGCGCGCACGCGAGGTAAGTTTGTAGGCGCGAGGCACTTGCTCCTTGTAGCGCAAGCTGTTAGCTTGCGTCAGTCTTCGCAAGCTAACAG
>JBAVQS010000305.1:0-15479 GCA_049694275.1 Anaerolineae bacterium
CGCGCGCCGCATATTCCCACTCCGGCTCGGTCGGGAGGCGATAGGTCACGCCGTCGCGTGCGCCCAGCCAGTTACAGAACGCGACCGCCTCGTACCAGGTAATGCCGACGACCGGCTGCGCCGGGGAACTGAAACGCGGGTCGCCCCAGAAAGCGGGATAGGGCTGAGGCCGCGCCTGGTACGCCTTCCAGCCCATCGCGGTCCAGTATTGCGGGGAGGCATACCCGCCGTCACGCACAAACGCGGCGAACTCGGCATTGGTCACCGGGAATTTGCCCATACGGAAGGCGGGCATCTCGATGCGCTGCTGCGGCCCCGCCTCGCTCAGCCGTGCATCGCCCATGATGAGGAGACCGGAAGGAATGGAAATCAGGTCCATAGGTGGGATAGACAAGGAAACAGGTAAGAGGTCATAGTCCATATTCCAACGGCAGCAACAGTAAAAAGGTGGCGAGCAAGAGCAGGCACAAGAGCAGGCCAACGCGAAAGTAATCGCCGAATTTGTAACCGCCGGGCCCCATGACCAGGATGTTGACCGGATGCCCGAGCGGCGTGAGAAAAGCCATGGAACAGGCCAGCGCCACCCCTAGCGAAAAGGTCCGGGCATCGGCGTGAACCTGCTGCGCCGCGCTGATGGCAATCGGGGCGAGAATGACGATGGTCGCCTGCCCACTCATCACCTGGGTCAGCACAAGGGCAACCACCATCAGACCGGCCAGCACGACGAGCGGCGTCCATGCGCCGAGCGCGGCGACGATCAGGTTGGCGACCAGCGCGGCGGTCCCGGTCTTGATCATCGCCACCCCCGCGGGCAGCATCCCGGCGATGAGAAAGATCACCTTCCACTCGATGGCCTGATAAGCCTCGTCCATCGTCAGCGCTCCGACCAGCACCATCCCGAGCGCGCCCGCCAGCATCGCTTCGGCAATCTGCAGGACGCCGAGCGCGCTGAGCACCATCGCCGCCGCCATGATGGCGACGACCCAGAGACCTTTGGAACGGCGCAGCGGCTGGTCGCTCTCGCCGGATAAAACGATAAACTCGGGCTCGCTCTGCAGGACGTGGATGCCCTGCCGTGGGCCCAACACCAAAAGCGCATCCCCCTGTTGCAGCGGCATCTCGCCCACCCCCACGCGCCGCGGTCGCCCCTCACGCCAGATGGCAACCACGCTCAGGCCATATTTTTCACGGAAATGGATATCCCGCACGGTCTTGCCCAG
This sequence comes from Anaerolineae bacterium, assembly GCA_049694275.1. Taxonomy (GTDB): domain Bacteria; phylum Chloroflexota; class Anaerolineae; order UBA4142; family SHND01; genus JBAVQS01. The sequence goes on from JBAVQS010000305.1 coordinate 1,221, forward strand.
AGCGCCCGAGCGGGGCGCCAGCGCCAGCTCGAACAACCCGATGCTTTCCGAGTTCAGGGGATTGAGCACCCCGGATGCGGATTGAATCTCGAGTCCGCGCCGGGTCAATAACTCGACCTGTTCGCTGCGCGCCTGCATAAAGAGCAGATCGCCCGCGTGCAAATACTCGCCGGGGGGCGGCGCCAGGCGCGATTTCCCATCCTCGATGATCGCAATCACATTGACACCCAGCTCGCGTCCCAACCCCGCTTGCGCCAGCGTGCGCCCGACCAGCGGCGAGGTCACGGGCACCAGCGCGTGCATCCAGCGCTCGCGTAATCCATAAATATCCTCCAGCGGGCCGCGCGCGGCCTGCATCAGCCGCTGCCAATCGGAGGGGGCGCGCCGCGGGAGGAGCCGGCGGCCGAGCAGGAGCATATAGACCACGCCGACCAGCACGGCCGGGATGCCAATCGGAAGGAAATCGAGCAGCTCGAATCCGGGGAGACCGTTATCGCGCAGCGACGAGCTGACCAGGATATTGACCGTCGTCAGGAGCGTCGCCATCCCACCGAGCAGAGTGCCAAACGCGAGGGGCATCATCAACTTGCCGGGCGAGATCTTGCGCTCGCTGGCGATCCCGACTGCAACGGGCAGAAGGACCGCGCCGGCGGCGATATTATTCATGAACAGCGAGAGCAAGGCGCCTGAGAGCATCAACACGACAAGCATTTGCCCCTCGGCGCGCCCGCCGAGCCGGACGAGCCACGCGCCGAGGGTACGCGTGACCCCGGTCTTTTCGAGGGCCGCGGTCAGAATAAAGATCGCGAGGATGGTGATGACCGCCGGGCGGCTAAAACCCGATAGGGCTTCCGTCGGCGTCAGGATGCCGCTCACGCCGAACACAGTGAGGACCAACAGGGCGACCAGGTCCGGCCGCAATTTTTCGGTGATAAACAGGATGGCGGCGGCGAAGAGAACCGCGAGGACAAAAGCAATCGTACCCGTCATGGCGATGAACCCATACCGTGGATGATACCATTATATCGCAACATTGTTTTTGCCATTCAGTTGCGCTATAATCGCCGGGATTTCTTGAGCTATTTATGTATGAATGATCTCGCTTCGCAGGTCCACTTGTGGACACAGCAATTGCGCGCCATTGCTATGACCGGACTGGCATTCAATCCGCCGACGTATGATCGCGAACGGTACGAGGAGCTGCTCCGGCTGGCGGCGGAGATGGCCGCGACGGATGGCGCCGTGCAGGCCGATGCCCGATTGGCCCAACAGCTTTATGCAAGCTGGCGCGCCCAGGTACAGCCCGGCGCCCGCGGCTATGTGACGCCGAAAGTGGGCGTCGGCGCGGTCGTGTTCAACGCGCAGGATGAGCTGTTGCTCATTCAACGCCCCAGCGGCTACTGGCTCTATCCCACCGGCTGGGCGGACATTGGTTATGCCCCGGCAGAGGTCGCCGTCAAAGAGGTTGCCGAAGAGACGGGGTTGCAAGCCACGCCGCTGCGGCTCATGGCGGTGTATGACGTCCGTCACCCCGCGGAATCGGACATCGAGAACCATCTCTACAGCCTGGTGTTCTACTGCCGCCTCGACGGGGGGACGCTCAACCGCCATCCGCTGGAAACGCTCGATGCCGGATTCTTTCCCCGGGACCATCTGCCCCAACCGCTCGCCCGCGATGGCCTGGGCTGGGTGGAACATGCGTGGGCCGCGCGGCGCGGCGACCTTGAGACCTTTTTCGACCGGCCATGAATGGTAGGGCGAGCCGGCGGTTCGCCCCTACTCGACCCTACGGAAACACGAAACATGAAAACCTATGATGTGATCGTGATTGGCGGCGGCGTCATCGGCGCGGCGAGCGCCTTTTTCTCCGGCCGCACGGGATTGAAAACCGTCCTGCTGGAAAAACGTCCGGCGCTTGGCACGCTGACCACCTCGGCAAGCCTGGCCGCGTTCCGCGCCCAGTTCGGCGAGGCCGAGAACATTGCCATGATGCTGGAGAGCATCGCCTTTTTTGAAAACATACGCGAGCGCACCGGCCTGCCGGATGCCGATATCCAGTTGGCGCAGCAGGGTTATTTGTTCGTCACAACGGCGGCGGAAGGATATGAAACCGCGCGTCGGCGCGTCGAGCTGCAGCGGTCGCTCGGTTTGCACGATGTCGAGTTGTGGAACGGCGAGGAGGCGCGCCGGCATTTTCCATTTCTCAGCCCCGAGGTTACGGCGGCCTCCTTTCGCGCTCGCGACGGCTGGCTCAGCCCGCACGAGCTCACCTATTGCTATGCGCGAGGAAGCGGCGCCGAAATCCATTTGGAGACGAGCGTGGAGGCGCTTCTGGTCGAGGGAAACCGCGTCTATGGAGTGCAGAGCTCACTAGGCGAAATCCATGCGCCGCGGGTCGTCGTCGCCGCCGGCCCCTTTGCGCAGAATCTCTTGCGCCCGCTCGGCATTCACCTGCCGATCGACCTGGTGCGCCGCCAGCGCGCCGCCGTCAAGGCGCACCCCCTCATCCCGCACCACGCGCCGATGACCATCGACAGCGATACCGGCGCGCACTGGCGCCCCGACGGACAGGGCGCGGTCCTCGCCTGGGCGTTGCCAGAGGCGCCGGGCGAACCGCGGGAAGAGGTCCTCCCGGATTGGGATTTTCCGGCGGTGGTGCTCGACGGCGTCGCCCGCATCGCGCCCTTTTGGGCGGAGGTGGGAGAGCATCTTCACCGGACGGACCTGGACGTTCGGGCCGGCCAGTATGACATGACGCCGGACGCCAAGCCCATCATCGGCCCGCACCCGGAATGGCAGGGCCTCTACCTCAACTGTGGATACAGCGGGCATGGGGTCATGGCGAGCGCCGGCGGCGGACGCATCCTGGGCGATCTGCTGGCCGGCCGGCAGAACCCTACGGACAATCCATTCCGCCTGGTCCGGTTCGCGGAAAACGTGGGCAAGCCGGTGAGCGAAAAGATGGTGCTGTAGCCAAAGCGGATGGGGTTATGTGATACAATAAAGTATGGCTCGAGTCGAAAGAATCTGTCCGAATTGTGGGACGAGCAATGCGAGCGTCCGGGAGCAGTGCCGGAAATGCGGGACCCGGCTCTCTCTCCATGCCCCACGCGAGGACAACCTTCCAGGTCGGAGCAAAGGGGTCAGGACTGTTGCGCTGGTCCTCTCGGCCGGGGCGATTATTGCACGCACCGGGTTGCGCCTGTTTGTCAAGCAGGTTCTCCCGCGAATCGCCCGGATGAGGTCGGAAAAGCCATCGCACATGACCATCGACTATTCGCCGCGCCAGCCCCCTGTTGAGAATGCAGAGTCCCGACAGCCAGAGTCACCCGAGCCGGATTCCAAGATCCACGGGTGGCGCGCCTGGCGCGTGCGTCATGGCGATAAACAGGCGAGTGGGTCCAAGACGGTAGAATGGAGCGTCAGCCGCCGCCGGGAGGGCGGGGCAGGAAAAGAATAATGCGCAAGCGAATAGGAAACCAGTTTCGCGAATCCTCCGCACACATGGGCGAACTGGTTGCCGATAATCTACCGAACCTGTACCCCGTCGAGGAATGGCACGCCTTTTACTGGACGATGAACCGCGAAGGGCAACTGGAGGAGGGGCGCACAATCCTGCGATTGCCGGAGGGGACCGGTGCGGCCGCGCCCAGGGTCACGATCGGCCGGCCCGGGGTGGTTGAGAACGTACGGCGCTGGGGCGTGGCGCTCCGCGGCGGCATCCTCGAAGACATCGGCTTTGATCCCACCCCACTGCTCTCGCACGACCGGTCGCGTTTCGCGAATGACGATATCGAAGCGCTCCACCTGATTACCGACGCGACCCATTTCGACCTCCCCGGCTATTTTCTGATCGCCAGCGAAGAGCATCCCTTTCTCTTGTTCGACCCTGTGGGCGAACTCAAGGGGAGCTATACCCGGTGGTATACCTATGCGGGGGCATTGACCTTTCTGGTCAGCGAGGGCAAGGCGACCATTAGCTTTAGCCTGACGTGGCAAGAAGATAAGGAACTGTATCAGCGCGTCATGAAGGCGCTGAACGACGAATTGAAAAAGAGAAACTCTACCCCTTGAACCCCACCTTTGATTCGCGGCGTTCCCCGGTTTATGCGCGGCACGGGATGGTCTCGACCAGCCAACCGCTTGCGGCGATGGCCGGAATCGAGATTCTGCGCGCGGGCGGGAACGCGGCGGATGCCGCAGTTGCTACCGCCGCCGCGCTCAACGTCACCGAGCCGACATCGACCGGTTTGGGCGGCGATTGCTTTGCCCTTTATTACGATGCTCCGACTCGCCGGGTCTCTGCGCTGAACGGCTCCGGACGCGCCCCCGCCGCGCTCACCATCGACCTCGTCCGTCGCCAGGGTCTGGACGACCCGACGGGGCACGGCCTGACCCGCAACCCCTACCACGCGCACAATGTCACCGTGCCCGGCGCGTGCGCCGGCTGGTGTGACCTGGTGGAACGGCACGGCCGCCTGCCCCTGCGCGAAGTGTTCGCGCCGGCGATTCGCCTGGCCGAGGAGGGCTATCCGGTCTCCCCCCTCACCTCGTACTTTTGGCAGCGCGGCGCGCAGCGCCAGCTCGTCAACTCGCCCGGCGGGCGCGAACTGACGATTGACGGGCGCGGCCCGCGCCCCGGCGAGATCATGCGCATGCCCACATTGGCCATGAGTTTGCGCCTGATTGCCGAAGGGGGCAAAGCGGCGTTCTATCGCGGTGAGATTGGAAGCAAGATTGCGGCAGCAGTCCAGGCTCACGGCGGCGTCCTGACAGTCGCGGACCTGGCCGCGCACGAATCCACCTGGCAAGAGCCGCTCTCGACGACCTATCGCGGCATTCGCGTCTGGGAATGTCCGCCGAACGGACAGGGGCTGGCCGCGCTCATTGCGCTCAACCTCCTCGAAGGTTATGACCTCCGGGGCCAGGCGCCGCTCGGCGTCGAGCGCCTGCACCTGCTCGTCGAGGCGCTGCGCGTCGCGTTCGCCGATACGCGCTGGTATGTGGCCGACCCGGCGTTCAACGAACTGCCGTTGGCGACGCTCACCTCGAAAGCATACGCCGGGACGCGGCGCAAGCTCATCGACCCAAGCAAGGCCACCGTGGACACCCAGCGCGGCGCGCCCATCACGAGCTCGGACACGGTTTATCTCACGGTGGTCGACGGCGAGGGAAATGCCTGCTCGTTCATCAACAGCCTCTATATGGGTTTTGGGACGGGCATTGTGCCGGAGGGGACCGGCATCAGTCTTCAAAACCGCGGCCACCTGTTTAGTCTCGACCCGGCGCACCCCAACGCGCTCGCGCCGGGCAAGCGCCCCTATCACACGATCATTCCGGCGATGGCAACCCGGGCCGAGGATGATTCGCTGTACGCCTCGTTCGGGGTGATGGGTGGATTCATGCAGCCGCAGGGACACGTCCAGGTCATTGTGAACATGATCGACGATGGACTGGACCCACAGGCCGCACTGGACCGGCCCCGTTTTTGCCTGACCGACGCGAGACCCTCCAGCCGGGTGGAGCTGGAAGAGGGCATTCCGTTCGACACAATGGCGCAGCTCGCGCAGATGGGACACAACATTGTCCCGGTGGGCGGCTATGCGCGCGCTGCCTTTGGCCGCGGCCAGATCATTCACCGCGACCCCGAGACCGGCGTGCTCTGCGGTGGAAGCGACCCCCGGGCAGATGGGCAGGCGGCGGGGTGGTAGTCGAACAGTCGTGCAGTCGGAATAGTGGGATAGACAGGGGAACAAGAAGACGGGGGCAGCAGTTCTGCAAATACGGCGTTATGTAGGAGACGTAACATCAAGGGATAGTCCTATCCCCTCAATCCTATAATTGGAGTTATCTATGCCTGATCAAGAGCAAACGACCGAGGTGGGAATTCCAGAGCGCGGTGTCCAGCGCGTCGATCCCAACCAGGAGCCGAAAACGCCCAGAGTGGTGCTGTCGATTCACGCGCACCCGGACGACCAGGAATTTACCATCGGCGGGACGCTGGCGAAATGGGCCAAGCAGGGCGCACGAGTTATTACCGTGTGCATCACGAGCGGCGACGCCGGGTCCAACCAGAATACGCCGGCGGACATGACGCCGGACAAGCTGTGGCCGATCCGCGAGGTGGAGCAAAAAGCAGCATGCGATGTCCTGGGCGTCCAGGAGGTGGTCTTTCTCCGCTATCCCGATGGACAGCTCACATCGACCATCGCGCTGCGCCGCGACCTCACCCGCTTCATTCGCAAATACAAGCCCGACGTGGTCGTGACCGGCGACCCCACGGTCCGCTTTTACGGCAACAGCTATATGAACCATCCCGACCATCGCGTGGCCGCGGATGTCGCCTGTGACGCCGTCTTTCCCTCGGCCGGGACCCGCTTTATCTTTCCCGAGCTATTGACCGAAGGGCTTGAACCGCACGAGGTGAGCCGCATCTTTTTGCACGGCTCGAACGAACCGAACACCTGGATCGATATTTCGGAGACCGCCGAGGCCAAGGTCGCGGCGCTCCGCCAGCACGTCACCCAGCTCGGGGCGTGGGACCCGCACGACATGATGTACGAGTGGGCGAAGGAAGAAGGCAAGGCCCATGGGCTGGCGCTGGCCGAGTCGTACCGCCTGATGATCCTCAAGGAAGAGAAACCGGAGGAAGAAGCCCAGCGCGAAAAGACCGAAGTGTTTGCCGAGGCAACCCGATAAAGCAGATGGCGAGACAGCGCGCGACGGCGGTGATGATACGGGACGGCGAAATCCTCATGGTTCGCATGGAGGACCAGGACGGAACATTGTGGTACCTGCCGGGTGGAGGGATTGAGCCCGGAGAAACGCCGGAACAGGCAGTCGTACGGGAAATGCAGGAGGAGCTCAATCTCCAGGTAACGCCGCTCGATCGCCTCTTTATCGAGCCCCTGCCCAATGGCGAAGGCGCCGAATACGGCATTCTCATCGCACCAACGAGCGAAACACCACACCTCGGCATTGATCCCGCCGTGGTGGAATGGGCCTGGCGACCGTTGGCTGACATCTCCTTGTTCGCATACCCTGCACCGGCGCTTTTAAATCTGCAAAGGAGTAGAACGGGATAGGTGAAACACCTATCCCGTGTCGTTGTACCTTTTGATGAAAACCATAACCAGCGTCCTCGGTCAGCTTTCGCCCGATGGGCGGATTCTGTTTAGCACCCGCATTGCGCGGCTCTTTGCCTACGGCTTTCTTTCGGTCATCCTCGTCCTCTATCTCGCACAGGTGGGCCTGAGCGAGGCCGAGATCGGGCTGCTGCTCACCCTGACCCTGGTCGGCGATACATTCATTTCGCTCTGGCTCACTACCTCGGCGGACCGCATCGGGCGGCGGCGGATGCTGCTGGCGGGCGCGGGGTTGATGATCTTTGCGGGGATCCTGTTTGCGCTGACCCGTAACTATGTGCTGCTGGTTATCGCCGCCACCATCGGGGTCATCAGCCCCAGCGGGAACGAGGTCGGGCCGTTCCTCTCCATCGAGCAGGCCGCCCTCTCGCAGATCGTGCGGAATGAAGACCGGACACAGGTCTTTGCGTGGTACAACCTGGTTGGGTCGTTTGCCACCGCGCTCGGCGCGCTCGCGGGCGGCGTGCTGGCGCAGGGCCTGCAAAGCACCGGCCTGGCGCCCATCGACTCGTACCGCGTGGTGGTCATCGGCTATGCGCTAATGGGCGCACTGCTGGCGCTCTTTTTCTTGCGCCTCTCGCCGGCCACGGAGGTAGACCCGGAGCTCCTCAAAAACCGGCCCGTCGCGACGCATCCGCTCGCGTTCGGCCTGCGCCCGGCGTCACGCCGCGTGGTTTTTGGGCTGGCCGGTCTCTTTACGCTCGACGCCTTTGCAGGCGGGTTTGTGCTCCAGAGCCTGGTCGCCTACTGGTTCAACGTCAAGTTCGGCGTCGAGCCGGCGCTGTTGGGGGGCATCTTTTTCGGGGCGAATATCCTGGCGGGGATTTCGGCGCTGTCAGCAGCGGCGGTGGCGCGACGGATCGGGCTCATCAAGACGATGGTATTTACTCACATCCCATCGAACATCCTGCTGATCCTCGTCCCGCTCATGCCCAACCTGCCCCTCGCCATCCTCGTCCTCCTGCTCCGGTTCAGCATTTCGCAGATGGACGTGCCGGCACGCCAATCCTATACGATGGCAGTGGTTGCGCCGGACGAGCGATCGGCCGCCTCCGGTATTACCGGCGTGGCGCGAACAACCGGTTCTGCGCTCGCGCCGCTCCTGTCCACCCCCATGCTCGCCATCCCCGCGCTCCTCAGCGCGCCGTTCTTTATTGCGGGGGGATTAAAAATCGTGTATGACCTGCTCATCTATCGGAGCTTTAACGCGGTCAAGCCGCCGGAAGAGGAGAGTAAGTAAAGAGGAAATCGCATTACCGCACGAGCGCCACTTCGAGCGCCTCATTCACCGTCTTGACACCAATCAGCTCAATCCCCTCATATTTCACTTTGGGAGAGACGACCGTGTGCGGAACGATGGCGCGCCTAAAGCCCAGCTTGCTCGCCTCTTTGATACGCCGTTCCACCTGCGAGATCGTGCGCAGCTCGCCGCTCAGGCCCACTTCGCCGATGATCGCCAGATCGTCGGCCACCGGCCGGTCGCGAAAGCTGGAAGCGATCGAGAGCGCTACGGTGAGGTCCGCGGCCGGCTCGTTGATCTTTAATCCACCGACGACATTCACAAAAATATCCTGGTTGTGAAGCTTGAGCCCAACGCATTTGGTGAGGACTGCAGTAAGCAAGAGCAACCGCCCCATATCCACGCCGTTGGCGGTCCGCCGCGGGAGGCCGTAGGCGGTCGTGCTTGTCAGCGCCTGAATCTCGACCAGCAGCGGGCGGGTCCCCTCCATCGTCACGGCAATCGCATTCCCCGACGAGTGGGCCGCGCGCTCGGCCAAGAAAGCGGCAGAGGGATTATCGACCTCGGCCATTCCGTCCTGCGTCATCTCGAACACACCCACTTCGCTCGTCGCTCCAAAGCGGTTCTTGACACTGCGCAAGAGCCGGTAGGTATGAAAGCGCTCCCCTTCCAGATAGAGGACCGTATCCACGATGTGCTCCAGGACTCGCGGCCCGGCAATCGTGCCGGACTTTGTTACGTGCCCGACGAGAAAGACCGGGATGCCCCCCTGCTTGGCGACCTGCAGCAACCGCGCCGTACACTCGCGCACCTGCGCCACGCTCCCCGCCGCGCTCCCAAGCTCATCCAGATAGACCGTCTGAATCGAATCGACAATCACCAGCTTGGGCTGTAACTGCCGGATGTGGGCGATAATCTCGTCGAGATTGGTCTCGGTCAACAGGTACAGGGAATTGGAAGTCAGGCCCAGACGCTCCGCGCGCATCTTGATCTGCTGAACTGATTCTTCACCCGAGACATAGAGGACTGTGCCAATCTCTTCGGCCTGCATCGCCGCCATCTGCGCCAGCAAGGTCGATTTGCCAATTCCCGGATCGCCGCTAATCAGCACCACCGAGCCAGGGACGATGCCCCCGCCGAGGACACGCGAGAGCTCGCCCATCGCAACCGGAATGCGCTTGAACGATTCGGTGGTGATGTCGGGCAAGCGCTGGGGGGCGGATTTGGGCGCGAGCGAGGAGAGGGAAGAGAGCGCAGAGGTGGCGCGTTCTTCAACCGATTCAACCAGCGAATCCCACTCCTGGCAATCGGGGCAGCGGCCGAGCCATTTGGTCGAGACATAGCCACACTGCTGGCAGACCCACTTGGTGCGAGATTTTGGCATGAGCGGCTCCTGGCAATGACGAAAAAGAACAAATTTTCTACTCGATTATATTCCAAGAAAGCGAATTGTCAACTCCCTCTTTCCACGCACGCTCAAAGGGGTCAGGCGCCAGCACGGCACGGGCCTGAGATTCAAAAGCGGCATAGTCCTGAGACATCATGTGAGGAAGCGAGAGGAGATCTGAATCAGACCCCAGCGCAGCACTAGCTCCCATGAGCCGGGCTGCTCGCTCGGCATCATCGCGGGCCAGGGCCACACCGGCCAGGGCCAGGAGGACAAGCGCAACGCGCCGCCCGTCGCCTATGCCGGCGGCGATACGCAGGCCTTTTGCATAGTGACCCGCCGCTTCATCCATTGCCCCTTGCTTAAAGGAGAGATATCCCAGCCCCAGGTGCGTGTCCACCAGATGCGGCTGATGGTTGACCACCCGCCGGTTCTCGAGCGCGAGGTCCAGGAACTGCCGCGCCCCCGCATAATCGGCCTCCGAGAGGGCGACGAACCCAAGAGTCCATGCCGAGTCGGCGATGCACTCTTTGTCGTTCAGGGCGCGCCATTCGGCGAGTGTCTCGGCGCCGTGCCGGCGGGCGGTCTGATAATCCCCTTCCGCCAATGCAATCTGTCCCAGGTAGGTACGCGCCCACCGCGCGGCGCCCGTCTTGACGCCGACATGGCCGGCGAGCCGGATACTCTCTTCCATCGCGCCGTGCGCCTCTGCCAGATTTCCCTGAAAGAATTCGACCAGCCCCAGGCCGAGATGGGTAAAAGCCTCTCCATAGCGATCGCCAAGGCCGCGTTCGAGCGCCAGGCTCTCGGCAAGCCATTCACGCGCCGGCGCAAAATCCCCCTGATGCGCGGCGCACATGCCCAGGCTGTTGAGGACTGCCGGCACGGCATACGCATCGCCGAACGCGCGCTGCAATTCCAATGCCTTGAGCAGATCCCGCCGCGCATCGGCGTATCGGCCTTCCGTACCCGCCGCCCCGCCCAGATGATACAGCGCCACGGCCAGGCTGTTCTTGTCTTGAAGCTCGCGGCTGATGGTAATACTCTCCAGAAGATAGACACGGGCCGCCGCATGCTCCACCCGCGCCAGTTCCAATCGCCCGAGAATATTCAGCAAGCGCGCACACCCCGGCCGATCGCCGAGCGCCCGGCAGAGCTCGAGCCCCTCGCGGGCATAGGTACGTGCGGCGTCGTGCTCGCCGTGCATATAGCAGAATACGCTCATGCTCGTCAGCGATTCGGCGATGGCGCGCCGGTCGCCGAGCAGGCGGCGCAGGTGCAAGCTCTCCTCATACATGGCGCGCGGCGCGGCGTCATTTTCCGAGCGCGAGACCAACTGGGCCGCGGCATACAACACACCGGCGCGGAGGCGTTGTTCCGTGCGCGTGTGCGCGACCGGCAGGAGAGCGAGCGCCTGGTCGGTCCACTGTGCGCCTTCCGTCCAATGCCCGCGCGTCACCCAGAAGCTACCCAGCGCGATGCACAGCCCCAGCGCGTGCTCGACCGAGCGTTGTTCAAGCGACCACCGGAGCGCCGCACGCAAATTGTCATGCTCGCGGTCCAGTCGATCGAGGTAATTGCTCCCATCCGCCCCGGTCAGTTCCTGGGCAGCCTGCTCTGCGAGCAGCAAATAATAAGCGGCGTGCCGCGTTCGGGCCGCCTCCAACTGCCCCTGTACGCTCAACTTGTCACGCGCATAGTCACGAATCATCTCGAACATGGTATACCGCGGAACCCCTGCATCGTCCGCCCGGAGGACCGCGAGATTCTTGTCAATCAAATTTCCCAGGATGGTTTCGAGATTTTCGATGTACTCGGGCGAGTCATCCTGCGAGCAGGCAAGCACGGCGGCGAACGTAAAGCTTCCTGCAAACACGCTCATATCACCCAGCAGCCGTCGCTCGGCATCGTCAAGCAGGTTATAGCTCCAATCAATTGCCCCGCGCAGTGTCTGCTGGCGCGGAGACAGATCCCGCATGCCGCCGCCCAACGCGACCAGCCGCTCCTTTAACTGGGCAATAACGCGCGGCGGAGACTGGCGGCGCATCTGGGCGGCCGCCATTTCAATGGCGAGTGGCAGACCGTCGAGCAGAGCGCAGATCTGCGCCACGGCTTGAGCGTTCGTCTCGGTCAATTCAAATCCCGGTTTGACCGCCTGAGCCCGCGCGACAAAGAGGGCAATCGCCGAATAGCGGCTCAGCGCCACAGGCGGCGGCAGGTGGCGAACATCGGGCAATTCGAGCGGAGGAACCGGGAATTCATGCTCGCCATACACATGCAGGATTTCGCGGCTGCTCACGATGACCTTGACCTGCGGGGCAGCCGTCAACAGATCCGTCACCACCGGCCCCGCGGCGACCACCTGCTCAAAGTTGTCGAGCACCAACAGCAGACGCTGATCGCGCAGAAAGGTCTGCATGGCGGCAAGGAGAGGACGGCCGGCGACCTCCTGAATGTCGAGGGCCTGCGCGATAGTCGGCAAAACGAGGGCAGGATCACCAACCAGCGCAAGCGGCACAAAAAAGACGCCGTCGGGGAATTCTCCCTGCAGCGTGTAAGCGAGTGCAAGAGAGAGCCGGGTCTTGCCCGCGCCCGGCGGTCCGGATAGGGTGAGCAGGCGGATATTAGGGCGGTGAAGCATTTTCAGGGCAGCGCGCACCTCGCGGTCGCGTCCCAGGAAGCTCGTTACAGGGCCTGGCAATGGCGTGAGCGGGGCAGGCGCGGCAGAGAGGCCGGCGAGCGGGAGCTCGATAAACGCCTGTGCGGCCATCGGCGTGTTTGAACGCGCGAACTGGACGAACGCCGCGTGCCGGGTCGCGGGCACCTGCAATTTCGTGGCAATCAGCTCGGCAAGCTGCGCCGAGGGCTTGAGATCGCCCGATTCGATCTTTTTGATGGTCTCGAACGAGCAACCAACCTGAAACGCCAGCTTTTCGCGCGTCAGGTCGAGAGACTTGCGCCGCCGCTTGAGCCACTCGGCAAAGATCAACGACTCGTTCATTTTGGCTGCATCAAGTCCACAATCATGCCAAATACGGCCTCGAGCGCATCCTCATACTCGGCATTCCATTCGCTGCCCAGGCCCTGCTGCATCGTCCACACCAATGTTGCCTTTACTGGACCATAGTCCTGCGGGCGAGCGCCGTATTCCACATGGCGCGCGCCCAGGTTGGAAAGCGCATAGACCAAATCCTCGCGGGCGTCCAGGGCCTCCATGCACAACTGCAGCATCGCCATCAGGGAATGCCCCAGTTCCTCCAGGTCAACGTGAAAGAGAGGGCGCAGGTAAGGCGCGACCTCAAACAGCCGGGCATAAAAGAGGAGCGCCAGCGAATCGGCCATCGGTGCAACCCGCTCGAAAGCCTGGCGCGCAAGCCCTTTCTGCCCAGGGGTAATCTCTGTCATGACATCTCGAAAATTGGTGTTTGGAGAGACGTGCCATCGACATGTCTCGTACGGCCACAGCTTGTATCCATTTTGTATCGGTGGGATGCCGGAAATTATACCTGTAATCGGTATTAACCTGCAAGCCCCTTTCTGGTTTAATGTAAACGACAAACTGATAAGAGGGATCTGCAAGAATAAATTCGCCGGGTCATGCATCAACCCTGCATGACCCGGCCCCAGAAGAATAGCACGGAGGATCAAATGAAAAAGATGTTGTTTACAATCGGCCTGTGTCTCGCGCTCGGCGCCTTGCTGCTGCTTGCCAGGGTGAGCGATGTCGGGGCCGCGGCGAGCACTCCACTCAAAGCAATGACCACGCGGGCAGAAACGGGCCTGCAGGAGACATACGGCAAACTGCCGTTGAGCTTTGAGGCGAATCAGGGACAGATGGATGCCGCCGTCCAGTTCCTCTCGCGCGGCAATGGCTATTCGCTGTATCTCACATCGAGCGAGGCCGTGCTGGCGCTGCGCCAGCCGTTCGCCAGTTCACAACCGGAAACCGCAATGGCATCGCCACAGGTGACGGTCCGGATGCAAATTGTCGGTGCGAACACCGCCGCGCAGACCGCCGGGATGGATGAACTGCCCGGCAAGGTCAACTATCTCATTGGCAACGATCCCGCGCAGTGGCGCACCAACATCCCGACCTTTGGCCGCGTGCAGTACACGAACGTCTATCCCGGCGTGGACCTGGCATTCTATGGCAATCAGCGCCAGATCGAATACGATTTCATCGTCGCCCCGGGCGCGGACCCGCAGCAAATCGCGCTCCATTTTGACGGCGTTGCGGGCGCCGCGCTCGACGGCGCGGGCCAACTGGTCCTGCAGACCGCTTCCGGCTCCGTTCTCATGGCGCCGCCGTTCGCCTACCAGGAATCGGCAACCGGGCGCGAAGCGATTGGCAGCCGCTATATCATGGGAGAGAACGGGACCGTGAGTTTTGCACTGGATGCGTACGATACCACCCGCCCGCTGGTCGTGGATCCCGCCGCGCTGATCTATTCCACCTTTCTCGGCGGCAGCAGTGAGGACCACGCTCA
>JBAVQS010000306.1:0-1870 GCA_049694275.1 Anaerolineae bacterium
ACTTTACCCTTGAATGTGAACGTGCCAGTGGCCTGAGTCCCGGACGAAAACTTGCCGGTGAAGGTGAACGTATCGCCGCCCGAGTTATCGAACGAGGCGGTAAAACTGTCGCCATTGATCGGCGCATTCTTGACGGAATTCCCGGCGAATCCGCCGCCGCCGCATCCGCCGGACTGGTACGAGTAATTGAGGGATACATTGGTAATCTGGTTACCCGCGACGGTAAAGGAAACCTGGTGACCGTCGGAATTTGTGCCTTGCCAATCGCCATCGTACCCCGTAACTGCGGCCTGGGTCGGCGCGGTGGTCGGCACCGTCGTTGGGGGAACGGTCGGGGCTGTGGTATTGGTCGGCGCGGCGGTGGGTGCGGTCGTGGGCGCGGTGGTCGGCGCAGTCGTCGGCGCGGCTGCCGCTTTAGTGGGTGCGGTCGTGGGCGCAGTTGTCGCCGGCGCGGCGGTATTGCAGGCGGCCAGGCCGAAGGCCAGGACGGCGAGCAACAAGAGAACGGTTAGGGTGAGCGGACGGGCTTGCATGGGTATGCATCTCCTTTTCGGATAGAAAATAGTTTTTCGCGTCAATCTGCGCTCATTATGACAGGTTATCGTCACAAAAACGTAACAAGATTCGCCCGGAAAGCGCAAACTGCACGGTCGATTATTACAGGCTATCGTAACAAAATCGTAACACGATCATCACAGAATTGAATTGACAATGCGGGAGGCGTGTGCTATCGTCCCCGCTGGAAGGAATATATGGCAATCAGCGTCTTTGACCTCTTCAAGATCGGCATCGGCCCATCCAGTTCGCATACGGTTGGCCCGATGCGCGCGGCGCGCCAGTTTGCGACCGCGCTGCGCGAGACTCGCGCCCTCCCCGCCACTGCCGGCATCCGGGTCGAGCTCCTCGGCTCGCTCGGCGCGACCGGCAAGGGGCACGCCAGCGACAAGGCGGTCCTCCTCGGCCTCGAAGGGGAGATGCCGGACCGCGTCGATCCCGAGAGCATTGACCGGCGCCTAGAGCGCATCCGCTCTCAGGAATCCCTGCGCGTGCTCGGCATTCATCCGATTGCCTTTCATGAGCAAGACGATCTGATTTTTAGCCCCGACCTCACGCTCCCCTTCCATCCCAACGGCATGCGCTTTGCCGCGCACAATGCCGCGCACGACCTCATTTGCCGGCGCACCTATTTTTCGGTCGGCGGCGGCTTTGTCGTCGCCGAGCAGAGCGGCGGGGCGGCGAGCCCGGCCGAGGATGCCCCGGTCCGTTTCCCGTTCAAGAGCGGCGAGGAGCTCTTGTGGCTGGCGCGCGAGCACCGCATGCCGATTAGCCGGCTGATGATGGAGAATGAAAAGACCTGGCGCGCCGAGCCCGAAGTGCGCGCGGGGCTGTTACATATCTGGGATGTGATGCAGGCGTGCGTGCGGCGCGGCTATCAACACGAGGGCCTTCTCCCCGGCGGCCTCGGCATCCGGCGGCGCGCGCCCGAGCTCTATCGCCGCCTGACCGAGCGTCCCGAAGCGACCCTCTCCGATCCCCTCAGCATCATCGACTGGGTGGACCTCTATGCGTTGGCGGTGAACGAGGAGAATGCCGCGGGTGGGCGCGTCGTGACCGCGCCAACCAATGGCGCGGCCGGCATCATTCCCGCCGTGCTCCACTACTGGGACCGTTTTGGCCGCGGCGCGACCCCCGAGAGCATTGTCAATTTCATTCTCACCGCCGGGGCGATTGGCATCCTGTTCAAGGAGAATGCCTCGATTTCGGCGGCGGATGTCGGCTGTCAGGGCGAGGTGGGGGTTGCCTGCTCGATGGCTGCGGCGGGGTTGGCCGAGGTCGCGGGGGGCACGCCGGAGCAGGTCGAGAACGCGGC
>JBAVQS010000307.1:0-3197 GCA_049694275.1 Anaerolineae bacterium
CCCGCTCCCCTTTATACCCAATGGTTTGCCAACTATGCGCGCGTGGATTCTTCTGTAAACTTTAGTTACCAGGCAACCGGTTCAGGCGATGGCATCGCCCAAATTACGGCCAAGAGTGTTGACTTTGCCGGCAGCGACGCCATTCTGACCGACGAGCAGTTCGGCAAAGCCCCGGGCATCCAGATGATTCCCATGGTCGCCGGCCCCGTTGTTCCCATCTATAACCTCAAGGCAACGGATGGACAACCGATTACTGCGGGTCTCAACCTGCCCTATACCGCGCTGGCCGACATCTTTCTGGGCAAAATTACACGGTGGAATGACCCTGTGCTCGTCAAGGCCAACCCGGACCTGGCGCTTCCCGACAAGGATATTATTACTGTTCACCGCTCGGACAGTTCCGGCACAACTTTTGCTTTTACCGATTACCTCTCTCACGTCAGTCCCGCCTGGAAAACCCAGGTCGGCAGTGCAACCTCCGTGAAATGGCCCGTCGGAATGGAAGGCGCCGGGAGTAATGGCCTGGCGAATACAGTCGCACAGAATGACGGCGCAATCGGTTATGTCGAATACGCGTATGCCGTCCAGCATGGGCTCCCCTCTGCCAGTGTCCAAAACAAGGCCGACCTTTACGTCATCCCTACGACCTTTTCCGTACAGGCGGCGATGGAGGATTTTGGACTCAACCCGAACGATCGGGGAGGAGTTTCGCTGGTCGACAGCGCCAGTAAAGGGGCGTGGCCCATTTCAACCTATACCTACTTGCTCGTCTATAGCGATCAGCAGGATTGCGCCAAGGCGCAAAAACTCGTCGCGTTTGTAAAATGGGCGCTCGGCGATGGCAGCCAAACGGCGAACGACCTCAAATATATTCCTCTCTCCAGCGCCGTTCGGGACAGCGCCTTGACCAGGCTCGCCAGGATGACCTGCAACGGCAAGCCTCTTCAATAAGACAGGGTTCTAGAGCGCGAGCGCCCGGACCAATGCATCCATCTCCGGCGGGAGCGTTTCGAGGTTGATGCCGGTCTGGAGCGCAAACTCGGGGTCCTTGAGTCCGGCGCCGGTGAGCACGCACACCACCCGCTGCCCCGGCGCCAGCTTGCCCGTGCGCGCCATTTTCAGGATACCCGCAACGCTCGCCGCCGACGCGGGCTCGACAAACACCCCTTCGTGCTGCGCGAGCAGGGCGTGCGCGGCCCGAATCTCGTCATCCGTTACGGCGTCGATGAGCCCGCCCGATTCGTCCCGGGCGCGGATCGCGCCGTTCCAACTAGCGGGCTTGCCAATCTTGATCGCCGTCGCAACCGTGTGCGGGTGCTCCACCGGCGCACCGAGAACCAGCGGCGCGGCGCCCGCCGCCTGAAAGCCCCACATGCGCGGCCGGCTCGGATTGCCTCCCGCCCGCGCTGCATATTCCGTAAAACCTTTCCAATACGCCGTGATATTTCCTGCGTTCCCGACCGGCAGCGCCAGAATATCGGGCGCCTTACCTAACTCATCCACGATCTCAAAGGCCGCCGTCTTTTGCCCCTCAATCCGGTAGGGGTTGACCGAATTGACCAGGACAATATTGAATTTTTCAGCGAGCTCACGCGTCAGCTCCAGGGCGCGGTCGAAGTTCCCGTCAATCTGCAAAATGCGCGCCCCGTGGACGATGGCCTGGCTCAACTTGCCGCGCGCAATCTGTCCAGAGGGAATCACCACCGCACACAAGAGCCCACACCGCACGGCATAAGCGGCCGCGCTCGCCGACGTATTACCGGTCGAGGCGCAGATGACCGCCCGCGCCCCCTGCTCGACCGCTTTGGCCATGGCAACCACCATGCCGCGGTCTTTGAACGAGCCGCTCGGATTACACCCTTCGAGCTTGAGATAAACCTCGGCCCCGGTCTCCCGCGAGACATAGGGCGCCTGTACGAGCGGCGTGTCCCCTTCGCCCAGCGAGAGCGCTGGGGTTTGCGGGGTCACGGGCAGATAATCACGATAGTGTGCGAGTACGCCAGGATGGCTCATAAGTGAGATCAGCTTGTCCCTTCTGTATGGGTCGAATCGTTCTCAAAACGGATGTCGAGCGAATTGGCATAGCTGAGGGTCGCCGCGATGCGCCACAGCTTGGGATCGTCCTGCCGGACATGAATCCACAGCCGGTCCTTGCCCCGTTTCTTAGCCCTGCTGATCCGGCCATAGATGCGCAGCCCGCCAAACTCGCCGATTAATTCTCCCGAGATTTTTTTACCCATAGTTTTCCTTGTTCGTGTCACGCGCAAGACTCAGCCCATGAAAAACCCGGCGAGGAACCGGAGCGCCAGCGCGGCGAGCAAAAGCCATATCGCCACAATCACGACCGCCGCAACCCGATTGACAGGTCTCCCCTGCTGCAGGGTCTCGCGCGCTTTCTCCCGGCACTCGGCCAACACGTCCGCCGGGATCATTTTCACCACGAGCGCAATCCCCAGGGGAACGAGCACCAAATCATCCAGATACCCGAGAATGGGAATGACGTCGGGAATCAGGTCAATCGGACTGAGCGCGTATCCGACGACGCACGCCGCCAGAATCCGGGCATGGAGCGGAACGCGCGGGTCATGGTAGGCAAGATAGAGCGCATACACCTGGACCTTGAATTCGCGGGCCCGTTCCTTCCATCTTGCCAGAAATTCATTCATGCCGGCTCTCGAATGGCACACTCTCACCATCACGCACAATCGGCACGTTCTCACCATGATGCACAATTAACCGCCACCGACAATCACGGTGCGAGCGCGCCGATAACCGTTACCGATGACGCACGCGCATCGCGTTTGTCGGTCAACCGTGATTGCCGGTCACCTGGCCCGCCGCTTTTCAGCGGACGCAAGGACGCCAGGGCGGGCGATGCGCGTGCGCCACCAATCACGGTGCGAGCACGCCGATCATTTCAGGATCGGATCATGGTCAGCATCATCTTGTATGGCGTGATCGCAGTCAGCGCGTGCGGCGCATTCGCCGGCATGACGACGAGATCGCCAGCGCGGGCGCGGACTGTATTCCCCGACACGGTAATATCCGCCTCGCCGTCCAGCATGACGACCAAAGCATCATACGGCGCGGTATGCTCGCTCAGACTCTGGCCCGCGTCAAAGGCAAAGAGCGTCATCGTCCCCGCCGGCTTGTTCACCAGCGTCCGACTGACCACCGAGCCAACCTGATAGTTGATC